>USLE01000126.1 GCA_900555465.1 uncultured Butyricicoccus sp. | reverse complement strand
GGCTTTTTTCTATTTGGCACACGCCTTACGGCGTGAAATGGCACAAACAGACCGGCATCCGATGATTCAAGGGGCCGGTCATATTTTACAGCCGTCTGCCGTTGAACTTCTGCGCGGCCGTGGGGCAGCCCTCCGCGATGATGCAGGCCGCGGCGCTGACCGCGTCCTCGCACGCCTTGTCGATCGCCTTCTGCTCGTCCGCAGTGAACTTGCTCAGCACCCACGCAGCAAGGTCGTAGTCCGGATGCGGCTTTTTGCCGATGCCGATCTTGACGCGCGGAAAATCCTCGCTGCCGAGGTGGTAGATGATGTTTTTCAGCCCGTTCTGGCCGCCCGCCGAGCCTTTCGCGCGCACGCGCAGCGTACCCACGTCGAGCGAGATATCGTCCGACAGCACGATGATCCGCTCGGGCGGGATCTTGTAAAACGACGCGGCATCGCGCACCGCCTCGCCGGACAGGTTCATAAAGGTCTGCGGCTTGAGGAACAGCACGCGCCCCCCGCCCAGCATGCCCTCGCCTACGAGCGCCTTGAACTTCATCCGGTCGATCTTCTGCCCGGTGCGCGCGCAGTAGCTTTCCAGCGCGCGAAAGCCCGCGTTGTGGCGGGTGTTGTCGTACTTGCTGCCCGGGTTGCCCAGCCCGACCACCAGCCACTCGACCGGCTGCGCCGCCTGCGCGGCCTTCTGCTCGTCCAGCTTTTTGAAAATATCGAATACTGACATTGGTTCCAACTCCAAAATAAACGCCTCCCCGCCGGGAGGCGAAAATTGACAAAGATAGCGTATTTTGTTATGCTTTACTTGGGCATCGCTGTATCCGCGATTGGCACTCCCCTGATGAAAGGGGGTGATCGCCTTTGTGGTATCGGATTTTTCGAATTCTGATATGGATTGTAGTCTTACTTTCCATTTTACCATAAAAGCGCGCTAACCGCCCGGTTGCAGCCAGACGGTTAGCTTGTAATCATTCAGGAAAATCGTAAGGCCAACCGCTTGCAGCGATGCCCTTCTATCTGTATTATACCGGCCTGCTCCGCGCCTGTCAAGGTACGGGGCGGGCGTTTTTATTCCACGGACAGGATATAATAGTACACCGGCTGCCCGCCGTTGATGACCGAAATCTCCATATCCTTGTTTTCCTTATGCAGCAGAGCTTCGACCTCAGCGGCCTGCTCCTCGCTCACGCCCTCGCCGTAGATGACGGTCGCAAACGCGCTCTCGTCGGTCACCATCTCGCGCACCAGTTTTTTGAGCACTGAGCTCTCGCGCCCGCTCGCGCACAGCTTGCCCTCGGAAAGCGAAAGGTACTCGCCCTCTTTGATCTTCTTTCCGTCGAACTCACTGTCGCGCGCGGCATAGGTCACCTGGCCGCTGCGCACATGGTGCGCCGCATCGCGCATTGCATCCGCGATCGCAGCCTCGTCCTCGCTGTCCGGGTCGACCGCCAGCATGGCCGAAATGCCCTGCGGGATGGTCCTCGTCGGCACGACCACGATCTTTTTCTCCTCGGACAGGTGCACCGCCTGCTCGGCCGCCATGATGATGTTCTTGTTATTCGGCAGCACGAACACGATCTCCGCCGGCACAGCGTCCACCGCGCGCACGATGTCGTCGGTCGAGGGGTTCATGGTCTGCCCGCCCTGCACGACCACGTCCACGCCGAGGTCGGTGAACACGCTCTTCAGGCCGTCGCCCGCAGCGACCGCCACAAAGCCGAATTTCTTCTCCGCCGGGACGATCACGCGCTCCCGGGGCGCGTCCGCCGTGCCCTCGATCACCTTGGCTGTGTGCTGCTCGCGCATGTTCTCGATCTTGACCGTAATGAGCGGCCCGAACTTGAGGCCCTCTTCGAGCGCCTTGTTGGGCTGGTCAGTATGGACATGCACCTTGACGATGTCGTCGTCCTCGACCACGACCAGCGAGTCGCCGATGTCGTTCAGGATCGCGCGCAGGCGGCCCACATTGCGCGCCTTGTCCTTGCGCGCGGCGATAAACTCGGTGCAGTAGGTGAAGGTGATATCCTCGTCCGCGATCGCGCCGAAGTCCGCAGCCGCCTTGGCCGCCGGCTCCGCTGCCTTGCGCTCCTTGTGGATGCCGCGCAGCGCGTCCAGCATGCCCTCGAGGATGGTGAGGTAGCCGAAGCCGCCTGCATCCACCACGCCCGCCTTTTCCAGCACGGGATTCTGGTGCACGGTCTCGTCCAACGCCGCCTTGCCGTGCTCAATGACTGCCGCCAGCACCTGCTCAGCGGACAGCTCAGGCTCCGCCTGACAGGCCTCGACCGCGTGCTGCGCGGATACGCGCGACACGGTCAGGATGGTGCCTTCGGCGGGTTTCATGACCGCCTTGTACGCGGTCTCCACGCCCTCGCGCAGCGCAAGCGCCAGCTCACAGCCGCCCGCCTCCTCCGACTCGTGCAGCTTTTTGGCCACGCCGCGGAACAGCAGCGACAGGATGACGCCCGAGTTGCCGCGCGCACCGCGCAGCAGCGCGGAAGCCGTCGTATCCGCCGCCTTGGCAAGCGTCGGCTCGGCGAGCTTTTCCAGCTCGGTCATGGCCGCCGCCATTGTCATGGACATATTGGTACCCGTATCGCCGTCCGGCACCGGGAATACGTTCAGTTCATTGACCTGTTCCTTTTTCTCGGCAATGGCGAGCGCGCCCTCGATCACCATCGACCGGAACAGCGCACCGTTTATTTTCTGATCTGCCATTTGCAATTCTCCCTAACTTTCTCTGTATTGCGCGCTCCCCGCGCGCATTGAATCAAAATCAAGATGCCGCTTTGCGTCATCTTGATTTTATAAAAACCGGGAGCATGTATCACGGTTTTTATACAAGTGCGGGAAAAGTTTCGCCCTGCGGAACTTTTTCCGCCCGCGTTCTGTCCGGGCATACGCCCGGCAGGACGCACACTCGATCGAAACCGTGCGTTTCGATCGAATGTGTTAATCGGCCTTTATGCTCTCCACATAGATGTCCACGTTCTTCACGTCCACGCCGGTCAGGCGCTCGACATGATAGCGCACCTCGCTGATGATCGAGCGGCACACGGTCGCGATATTGACGCCGTGCTCGACCGCGATGTGCAGGTCGATATTGACGCCGCCGTCCGGCGCCTCGGTCACCTTGACGCCGCGCGACTGGTTCTCGCGGCCGAGCAGGTGCGCCAGCCCGTCCGACATCGAACGGATGGTCATGCCCTTGACGCCGAAGCAGGAGGAGGCCGCGTAGCCCGCGATGCCCGCCATTACCTCGCTGGTGATTTCGATATAACCGAGATCGGTCTTGATCGTCATAGAAAAACCTCCCTGTGACGTTTTGCAATATTTTAACCATTTGCTTACTATATGATATAACAAAACGCTTCCAAATACAAGTAAACTGCGGATATTTTTGCAAGTCTTTGCACCCTGCGGGGCGCAGGCGCCCCCCGCGCGCCCATCCTGCCGGGCCGCAAAAATCTGCGTCAAACTGCAAACAAATGTTTGCTTTCTGCGACAAAACAGGGTATAATATAGAAAAATGCGAACGTATGTTCTGACAGTTACAGGCAAGGAGCGCACCGTTTATGAAAAAGATTTCCGCCAAGCAGCAACGGATTCTCGATTATATCAGCGAATTTTCCCTCGAGCACGGCTACCCGCCCTCTGTGCGGGAGATCTGCGCCGAGATGGAGCTTCGCTCCCCCTCGACCGTGCACGCCCACCTCAAAAAACTGCAGGAGGCCGGCTACCTCGAGCCGACCGAGCACAAATCGCGCGCGCTCGCGCCGGTCAGCGGCCCCTCGATGGTGCCGCGCGTCCCCATTCTGGGCCGCGTCACCGCCGGTATGCCCATCCTCGCGGTCGAGGAGCATGTGGGCTATGTGCCGTTCGAGCCCGCCGCGAGCGGCGGCGAATACTATGCCCTGCGCATCCGCGGCGATTCGATGATCGGTGCGGGCATTATGGACAGCGATCTGGTCATCGTCCGGCAGGATGCCCAGGCGCGCAACGGCGATATCGTCATCGCCCTGCTCGAGGACGAGGCGACCTGCAAAACCCTGAACATCACGCCGGACGGCGTGTGGCTCATGCCGGAAAACCCCGCCTATCCCCCGATCGACGGCACGGGCTGCCAGATCCTCGGCGTGGTCAAGGCGGTCTACCGGGAATACTAAGGCGGCACCGCCGCAGCACCTCAGGGCGGCGCGCCGGGTCGCCGCCCGCATTTTTATAAAGGAGAACCCCATGCCGGCACTCGACGACAGCATACAGTTTGTCAAGGGCATCGGCCCGAAAAAGGCAAAGCTGTTTGAAAAACTGCATATCCGCACGCTGCGCGACGCGCTCGAGACCTATCCGCGCGACTATGAGGACCGCACCCGCATCACCCGCATCGCGGACATCGACGCGGAGGATAAGTACGCCATCCGCGCGGTCGTGGGCACCGAACCCAAGGTAAACCGCATCCGCAAGGGGCTGACGCTGGTCAAGTGCACGATCTTCGACGAGTCCGGCTCGCTGAACGTCACTTATTTCAACAACCCCTATGCCGCAGCCCTGCTGCGCGTGGGGCAGGAGTATGTGTTCTACGGCAAGGTACAGGGCTGGGGCCGCGGGCGCACGCTCATCTCCCCGCAGTCGGAGAAGGTCGCGCCGGACGCGGACCATCCCGGCCGCATTGTGCCGGTCTATTCGCTGACCGCAGGGCTGACCCAGCGCGACATGGAGCGCGTGACCGATGCCGCGCTCGCGGCCGTGCCGGGCGACTGGCCCGATCCCCTGCCCGAAATGCTGCGCGCCAAGTACCGTCTGCTGGACGCGGCGTCCGCGATCGCCGCCATCCACCGGCCGCAGACCGCGGACGAGGTCGGGCAGGCGCGCCGCCGCATGGTGTTCGAGGAGCTGTTCCTGCTCTGCTGCGGGCTCCAGCAGCTCAAGGAGCGCCGCAAGGCGGATACGGGCATCGTCTTTGCGCAAAACGGGCTGGATGCGTTCTTTGAAACGCTCCCCTTCTCGCCCACGGGCGCGCAGCGGCGCGCGATCGCGGAGATCGCGGCGGACTGCGCCTCCGGAAAGCCGATGAACCGGCTGGTGCAGGGCGACGTCGGCTCGGGCAAGACGGTCGTGGCGGCTGCGCTGTGCGCGCTCGCGGCGCAGAACGGCTGGCAGGCCGCCTT
>USLE01000125.1 GCA_900555465.1 uncultured Butyricicoccus sp. | reverse complement strand
CCCAGTAAACGGCGGCCGTAACTATAACGGTCCTAAGGTAGCGAAATTCCTTGTCAGGTAAGTTCTGACCCGCACGAATGGCGTAACGATTTGGGCACTGTCTCAACAGCCCGCCCGGCGAAATTGTAGTACCGGTGAAGATGCCGGTTTCCCGCAACTAGACGGAAAGACCCCATGGAGCTTCACTGTAGCTTGATATTGGATCTCGGTATTCCATGTACAGGATAGGTGGGAGGCTTGGAAGCAAGTGCGCCAGCATTTGTGGAGCCAACCTTGGGATACCACTCTTGGGGTATTGGGATTCTAACCTGCGGCCATGAATCTGGTCGGGGGACACTGTCAGGTGGGCAGTTTGACTGGGGCGGTCGCCTCCTAAAGAGTAACGGAGGCGCTCAAAGGTTCGTTCAGCACGGACGGAAATCGTGCACTGAGTGTAAACGCAAAAACGAGCCTAACTGCGAGAATGACGGTTCGAGCAGTAACGAAAGTTGGAGTTAGTGATCCGGCGGTATGTGAATGGAAATGCCGTCGCTCAACGGATAAAAGCTACCCTGGGGATAACAGGCTGATCTCCCCCAAGAGTCCACATCGACGGGGAGGTTTGGCACCTCGATGTCGGCTCATCGCATCCTGGGGCTGAATTCGGTCCCAAGGGTTTGGCTGTTCGCCAATTAAAGCGGTACGCGAGCTGGGTTCAGAACGTCGTGAGACAGTTCGGTCCCTATCTGTTGCGGGCGCAGGAATATTGAGAGGAGCTGTCCTTAGTACGAGAGGACCGGGATGGACGTACCGCTGGTGCACCAGTTGTTCCGCCAGGGGCATAGCTGGGTAGCTAAGTACGGACGAGATAAACGCTGAAGGCATCTAAGCGTGAAACTCCCCTCGAGATAAGTGTTCCCATCCTTCGGGAGTAAGGCCCCTTGTAGACTACGAGGTTGATAGGTCAGGAGTGGAAGTGCAGTAATGTATGGAGCGGACTGATACTAATAGGCCGAGGGCTTGACCTCAAAAATTAGAGGTAATCCTCGAACTCTTAGCTGCTAGTAGTTTTTGTTCAGTTTTCAGGGTGTAAGGCCTTGAAAGAAGCACCATTAGCTCAGTTGGTAGAGCAACTGACTCTTAATCAGTGGGTCCACGGTTCGAGCCCGTGATGGTGTACCATGACGGTGCGCTGTGGGTATCGGGAAGACCGATGTCCACAGTGGTGCCGGAGACGTACCGAGGAAGCGTGTGCTGGAAAATGGCCCGTTGGTCAAGCGGTTAAGACGGTGGCCTCTCACGCCGCAAACGGGGGTTCGATTCCCCCACGGGTCACCAATTAAAGAGGATTGGCGGCAGAGCGGCGAAGGTATGTTAACAAAGGGAGACAATGCTGAAAGCATTTCTCATATAAGAACTTTCAGGAACAAGAGAAACAGCGGGAAATGATAAAGTTTTCTTTGCTTACTTTCTTGTTCACAAGAAAGTAAGTGCGTGTCAATGGTGATGAGGGTACACCTGTTCCCATTCCGAACACAGTAGTTAAGCTCATTTACGGTGACAATACTTGGCTGGCGACGGCCCGGGAAGATAACTCGACGCGCACATCAAAAAGCAGCAACTTCGGTTGCTGCTTTTTCTATACCTCAGGAGGTTTTTCATGTTTGAATTTATCTTATTTGATCTGGACGGCACGCTGACCGACCCGCGGGAAGGTATTACCAAATCTGTTCAGTACGCGTTGGATAAAATGGGCATCCACGAGCCTGACCTGACGGCGCTGGAGCACTTCATCGGCCCGCCGCTGTATGACGAATTCATGCGCTGCTACGGGTTTGACGATGCGCAGGCAAAGCAGGCTGTTGCTTTCTACCGCGAACGGTTCAGTGAAGTGGGCTGGCAGGAGAACATCCTGTTCGACGGCGTCCCGGGGCTGCTGCAGGCGCTGCGCGACGCGGGGAAGAAGATTGCGATCGCGTCCTCCAAGCCGACGGTCTTTGTAGAGCGTATTTTGCATCTGTTCGAGATAGAGCGCTTTTTCGATGTGGTGGCCGGTGCGACGCTGGACGGTACGATCGGCACAAAGTCGCAGGTTGTCGGGCAGGCACTGCATATGCTGCACGCTGCTGACCGCAGCACGGCTGTCCTTGTGGGCGATCGGATGCACGATGCGGAAGGGGCCAGGGAAAACGGCATCCCTTGCATCGGCGTGACGTTCGGCTTCGGCGGTGTGCAGGAGCTGCGGGATGCCGGTGCGTCGTATATTGTGCACTCGATGGACGAGCTGCGTGCGTTGCTGCTCCAATAATATGGAAAGACGGCCTGCACCGTCTTTTTCTTTTGCGGATTTGAGGGCCACGTGTGCGGAGCGGGATGGCACGCAGGAGCCTGCCGAATCAGCGTGGTCAAATATGTGAATATTTTGTCGGATTCGACGGCGCAAAGCGTGAACTGCCCGCTTTACCATGCGTTTCAAGTGTGGTAGAATAGCAATATGCAGAATAAATGGGAGCGCTGTCGAACAGGACTTGGCGGCGTATCTTATTTTGGATGCAGACAGGTTTTTCCGTGGTGTGTACCACGCATTGGTGATTATGACGGAGGCATAGCATGATTCAGTATCGGTTGCCGCTGCTTGCGGTGCGGGATGTGGAAGTGTCCAAAAAGTTTTATCATGACCTGTTTGATCAGGAGGTCGCGGCAGACCTTGGGCAGAACGTCACCTTCTCGGGCGGTTTTGCCATTCAGCAGGATTTTGACGCGTTGGTGGATATCCCCAAGTGCACCATCCTGCATCAGTCCAACAATATGGAACTGTATTTCGAGGTGGACGATTTTGACGCCTTTATGATAAAGCTGCATGGTTTCCTGGATGTGGAACTTGTGCACCCGCCCAAGACGCATGAATGGCACCAGCGCGTGGTGCGCCTGTACGATCCGGACTGGCATATGATCGAGGTCGGCGAGTCCATGCAGGTCGTTGCACGCCGCCTGCTGGAGGAAGGCAACACGTTCGAGCAGACCGCGCAGATGACCCAGCTTCCGATCGAATTTGTTGAAGCGTGCAGGAAAGGTATGGAATAGGATATGTTCGGTTATGAACCGGAATTTGTTGACTGCGGCGATGCCCGCATCGCCTGCTATGATATCGGCCGCGGCAGGCCGCTTGTGCTGCTGCACGGCAACGGGGAGGACAGCTCGTACTGGAAGGCGCAGATCCCGGAGTTTACCCGGTTTTACCGCGTGATCGCGGTGGACAGCCGCGGGCACGGCGCTTCCGAGAGCGGGACGCAGGGGCTTTCGTTTGCCCTGATGGCCGAGGACCTGAAAAAGGTGCTCGATGCGCGCGGCGTCAAAAAGGCGCACATCCTCGGGTTTTCGGACGGCGGCAACCTTGCGATCAAATTCGCGCTGACCTACCCGGACTATGTGGACAAGCTCATCCTCAACGGTGCGAATGTGGAGATGTTTAATGGCATCAAGCCGCACTTCCAGCTGCCGATCTACGCGGCCTACAGCCTTCTGGCCGCGGCTGCGCATGTGAGCAAAAAGGCGGCGCGCCGGCGCGATGTGTTCGGCCTGATGGTGCGCCAGTACGGCGTGGCGCTGGATGATCTGGCGCAGCTCACCATGCCGACGCTGATCATCGTCGGCGAGCGCGATATGGTGCGCGACAGCCAGACCAGAGAGATGGCCGCGCGCATCCCGGACTGCCGCGTCGAAACCTTCCGCGACGGCGACCATTTCGTCGCGGCAAAGCAGCCGTCCCGTTTCAACCGGACGGTTATTGAATTTTTGTTAGGGAGATAGTCAATCATGCAGTTTCTCAAGGCGGGGGAGCCCGCAGAAAGCAATATTTTCAACCAGCTTGACGAGCGCAAGCGCGCCCTGCTGCAAAGCGGCAAGGATGTCATCAACCTCTCGATCGGCACGCCGGATTTCCGGCCCGACAGCCATGTGATGGAGGCGGTCAGCCGCGCCGCGCTCGACCCGGAGCAGTATAAGTATTCCCTGAACGAGACCCGCGCGCTGCTCGACGCGGTGCAGGACTGGTACAAGCGCCGCTACGACGTTGCGCTCGCGGACGACGAGATCATGGCGGTCTGCGGCTCGCAGGAGGGCATCGCGCATGTGTGCTTCCCCTTTGCGGGTCCGAACGACCTCATCCTCGCGCCCGACCCGGGCTACCCGATCTTCTCGTTCGGCCCGCTGATGGCCGGCGCGACCGTCGCGCTCTACCCGCTGAAAGAGGAGAACAACTGGCTGCTGGATTTCGCGGACATCCCGGAGGATATCGCGGACCGCGCCAAGGCGATGGTCGTATCCTATCCGAACAACCCGACGACCGCGGTCGCGGACCGCGCGTTCTATGAGCGTCTGGTGACCTTTGCGCGCGAGCATAATATCATTGTCATTCACGACAATGCGTACTCCGACCTGCTGCTGAACGGGGAGCAGGGGCTTTCCTTCCTGTCCATCCCGGGCGCGAAGGAGGTCGGCATTGAGTTCAATTCGCTCTCCAAGACCTATAACCTGACCGGCATGCGCGTGTCGTTTGCGCTCGGCAACCGCGAGGTGATCAACAAGTTCCGCGCGTTCCGCTCGCAGATCGACTACGGCATGTTCTATCCCATCCAGGCGGGCGCGGTGGCGGCGCTGACCGGCCCGCAGGATATCGTTGCGCGCAACCGCGAAGGCTACATGGCGCGGCGCGACGCGCTGTGCGGCGGCCTGCGCAGCATCGGCTGGGACGTGCCGGACGCGCAGGGCACGATGTTCGTCTGGGCAAAGATCCCGGATCGGTTCGCCTCGTCCGTGGATTTCGTGGTCGAGCTGATGGAAAAGACCGGCGTGATCGTCGTGCCGGGCAGCGCATTCGGTGCGCAGGGCGAGGGCTATGTGCGCTTTGCGCTGGTCGTGCCGCCCGAGCGCATGGCCGAGGCCGTGCGGCGCATCGACCAAAGCGGCATTTTGAAAGGATGATACACAATGATGATCGAGCATGCGGCGCTGTATACGCTTGACCTTGAGCGGGCGCGCGCGTTTTACGAGACATATTTTGACGGCACGGCGGGCAAGCTGTACCACAACCCGGAGACCGGCCTGCAGACCTATTTCATCTCGTTTGCGGACGGCGCGCGGCTCGAGCTGATGACGCGGCCGGAGCTGGAGGAGGGCGAGCGCTCGCGCCGGTGGACGGG
>USLE01000124.1 GCA_900555465.1 uncultured Butyricicoccus sp. | reverse complement strand
ACAAGGCGCTGCGCCGCAGCGGCCTTCTGTCGGACGACATGGAGCTGCTCGAGGCGATGGAGCGCGGGCTCGAGGGAGACGGACGGTTCATCCCGGTCACGATCAAGACCAAAAAGGGCGAGGACGAGCCGACGCTTGCGGCCAAGTCCGCAGTCGCAGACCTTGCGAAATTCGGGCGGCTCGCACGCTACACGCACGAAAAGCTGCTTGAAATGGGACGCGAGCTGCGAGGCGGCAGCGTGACCGCCGACCCATGCAAAAAGGACAAAAATTCCAGCTATTGCGACTGGTGCGAGTTCCGCGCAGCCTGCCGGTTTGACGAGACGGCGGGCGACAAGGCGCGGTGGCTGAGACACTTATCGGATGAGGATTTCTGGCAGCAGGTAGGAGGTGAGCAGTAATGCCGCAGTGGACCAAAGATCAGGAAATTGCGATCCATAACCGGGGCGGCGCGCTGCTCGTCTCGGCGGCAGCCGGCTCGGGCAAGACCGCGGTGCTGGTCGAGCGCGTGCTCACGCGCCTGACCGACCCGGACGACCCGGTGGATATCGACCGCCTGCTGCTCGTGACCTTCACCAACGCGGCGGCGGCCGAGATGCGCGAGCGCATCGGGCGCGCGCTGGGCGAAGCGGTGGCGAAGAATCCGCACGATACGCGCCTGCGCCGCCAGCTGTTTCTGGTGCACCGCGCCAAAATTACGACCGTGCATGCGCTCTGCCTGTCGCTCGCGCGCGAGCAGGCGGCGGCGCTCGGCATCGCGCCCGACTTCCGCCTGATGGACGAGAACGAGGGCAAGATCCTGCGCGCTGAGGTGCTCGAAGAGGTGCTCGACGCGGCGTATGAGCGCGGGGACGAGGGCTTTTTTGCGCTCTGCGACCTGCTGACCGCCGGGCGCGACGACAAAAAGCTCGGCGAGGTTATTCTCAGCACTTACGAAAAGATACAGGCGCATCCCGACCCGCGCGCGTTCCTCGCGGATGTGCGCGAGGGGCTGTACGCCCGCGGCATGGACACGCCGCACGGCCGCGTGCTGCTTGCGCAGGCGCGCGCAGCGGCCGCGCACGGCGCGGCGTTCCTGCGCACGGCAGTGGACGAGGTGACCGGCATCGACGAGCTGGCGGATGCCTACCTGCCCGCGCTGACGAGCGATCTCAACCAGGCTGAACGCCTGCTGGACGCGCTGCACGGCGGGGACTGGGATACCTGCGTCGAGGCCGCGCGGAATATCACCTTCGACCGGCTGAAAGCCGCGCGCAAGTTCGAGGACAAAGCCTTCCTCGAGGAGATCAAGGCCATGCGCGAGGAGTGGAAAACCGTCGCCAAATCCATCCGCGACAAGTGGTTGACCGTCACAGCCGAGGAAGCTGAGTACGACTGCGGCCTGACCGCGCCCGCGCTCGACGCGCTGTGCGACATGGTGGATGCGTTTGACGACGCGTTTGCCGCCGCCAAGCGCGCGCGCAACGCGGCGGACTTCAATGACCTCGAGTACTTTGCAGTGCGCCTGCTGTATGACAAGGGCGAGCCTTCCCGGCTCGCGAAAACCCTGTCCGAGGGCTTTGCCGAGATCGCGGTGGACGAATATCAGGACACCAACGCGGTGCAGGACGCGATCTTCCGCGCGCTGTCGCAAAATGAAACCAACCTGTTCATGGTGGGCGACGTCAAGCAGAGCATTTACGGCTTCCGGCTGGCCGACCCGTCCATCTTTCTGGAGAAATACCGCGCGTTTGCAGACGCGGACACGGCGCAGGACGGCGCGCCGCGCCGCGTGATTCTGGGGCAGAACTTCCGCTCGCGCGCGGCGGTGCTGGACGCGTGCAACTACCTGTTTTCCGCCGTCATGGGCGAGACCGTGGGCGATTTACAGTATACCGACCGCGAAGCGCTGCACCTCGGCGCGGACTACTACCCGGATGCAGGCGACCCGCGCTACCAGACCGAGGTGCTGCTCGTGGACGCGGCGGGCCTCGGCGAGGACGACGACGCGCCGGACAAGACCGCGCTCGAGGCGCGGCTCGCCGCGGGGCGCATCCGGCAGCTGCTGGACGAGGGCTTTCCGGTGACCGACAAGGGCACGGGCGCGCTGCGCCCGGTCACGCCCGGGGATATCGTCATCCTGCTGCGCTCGCCCAAGACCAAGGCGCGCACGTTCATCGCCGCGCTCGAGCAGGTGGGCGTCTCCGCGAGCGCGGAGGAGCGCGGCGGCCTGCTCGAGACCGCCGAGGTCGGCACGATGGTGTCGTTCCTCAGCATCATCGATAACCCGCGGCAGGATGTCGACCTGATCGGTGTGCTGCGCTCGCCGCTCATCGGCTTTACCGAGCAGGAGCTGGCGGACATCCGTCTGGTCGACCGCAAGGTGAGCTACTACGACGCGCTGCTGGCCGCGCGCGCGGATTTCCCCAAGGCGGAAGCGTTTTTGCAGCGGCTGGACTTTCTGCGCGAATTCGCCTGCGACCAGCCGGTCTATCGCCTGCTGTGGGAGATCTATGACGAGACCGGCGCGCTGGGGCTGTACGGCGCGCTGCCGAACGGCGCGCAGCGGCAGAGTAACCTTTTGGCGTTTTTCGAGCGGGCGCGCGCGTTCGAGGGGCAGGGCTTCCGCGGCCTGTTCGCGTTCGTGCGCCTGCTGCGCGGCATGCAGGAGACCGGCGAGGACTTCCAGACGGTCGGCGCGGAGGCGACCGGCGGCGCGGTGCGCATTATGTCCATCCACAAGTCCAAGGGCCTCGAGTTCCCGATCGTGATCGTGGCGGACTGCGCCAAGCAGTTCAATGAGGCCGACCTGCGCGAGCCGGTGCTCGTGCACAAGGAGCTGGGCTTCGGAAGCAAGTGCCGCGACAGAGAACGCGGCGTGCAGTATGACACGGTCGAGCGCACGGCGGTCGCTGTCCAGCAGCGGCGCGAGATGGTGAGCGAGGAGCTGCGCGTATTGTATGTTGCGCTGACCCGTGCGAAGGAGAAGCTCATCATCACCTGCGCGAGCGGGACGCTGCAAAAATCACTCGAAAAGTGGGCGCGGCTCGCGTCGCTTGACGAGCTGCCGCAGTACGCGATGGGCGCGGTGCGCGCGCCGCTCGCGTGGATCGTCGCGCCGCTGCTGCGGCACCCGTGCACGCGCGCGCTGCGCGAGGAATACGGGCTGGAGGTGCCCGAGCACGGTACGGACTGCGATGCGTTTGCCCTGCGCGTGTACCGGCCGGAGGAGCTGGCCGCGCCCGAAGCGGAGGAAGTGCTCCGCTTTGCGGAAACGGATACGGAGGGCTACGAGGTCAAGCCTTATCTCAGCTACCCGCACGCCTATCTCGCCGACCTGCCGAGCAAGCTGACCGCGACCGGCGTCGGCCGCGGCTACCGTGCGGACGAGGCGGCGGAGGAAACCCCGCCCCCGCGCCGCGAACCCAAGCTGCGTGCGCCGCTGTTTGAGCAGGGCGCGCGCAAGCTGACGCCCGCCGAGGTCGGCACGGCGCACCATCTGTTCATGCAGTTCTGCGATTTTGAAACGGCGGGCGCGTCGGGCGGCGTGGAGCAGGAACTGAAACGGCTCGCGGACAAACGCATCCTGTCGCCCGCGCAGGCGGCGGCTGTGGACACGGCGAAAATCGAGGCGTTTTTCGTCTCCGACCTGTATCGCGGGCTGATGGCGAAAAACGAGGTGCGGCGGGAATTTAAGTTTTCCGTCCTCGTGCCGGCGGCGCGGTATTTCCCGGCCGCGGCGGATGCGCCCGAGGAAAAGGTGCTGCTGCAGGGCGTCATCGACTGCCTGATCGACACGCACGAGGGCTATGTCATTCTGGACTTCAAGACCGACCGCGTTTCTGAGTCCGGCACCCATGCCCGCGCGGAACAGTACCGCCCCCAGCTCGAGGCCTACGCGCTCGCGGTGCGCGAGGTGTTCGGGCGTCCGGTCAAAAGCTGTATCCTGTACTTTTTCCATACCGGAAGCACATGGGAATGGTAGGAGTTAAGATTGCGTTAAAGAATGCCGTGAGCGGTTGACCGGGCGGTGCAAAAGTGATAATCTGATACCGGTAAAACAAAAGGGGTACCGGTAAGGCCGGACGATCCCGCAAGCCTGAACAACGCCCACGACATTCATTCCTCATTTCCAAAAGAAAGCACCCGGCTGTTTTTGCAGCCGGGTGCTTTCTATCTGACCCTGCCTGCGATCCGCTGCCGGGACGGGCGGCGCAGCGCGCTGCCGCGCAGTTTGCATAAGGGGCGACAGGCAAAATCCTACAAAATCAGTCATATGCCCGCTTTACTTTGGTACATAAAAAGGCTATAATAATTCATTATAGAATCTGGAAAAACAGGAACGGAGAAAAGGAGAAACGATATGGCGTATTACTTCAGCGAGCCCTCACACACCTTCAACGAATATCTGCTGGTGCCGGGCTATTCTTCCGCCGAGTGTATCCCGGCAAACGTCAGCCTGCGCACCCCGATCGTCAAGTACCGCAAGGGGGAGCAGTCGGCGCTCTATGCAAATATCCCGATGGTTTCGGCCATCATGCAGGCGGTCTCGGACGACCGCATGGCGATCGCGCTCGCGCAGGAGGGCGGCATCTCCTTTATCTACGGCTCGCAGACCATCGAGAGCGAGGCCGCAATGGTTGCCCGCGTCAAGAGCTACAAGGCGGGCTTTATTGTATCCGACTCCAACCTGCGTCCCGAGCAGACGCTGGAGGACGTGCTCGCGCTCAAGGCGCGCACCGGCCACTCCACGATGGCGGTCACCGAGGACGGCACGGCAAACGGCAAGCTGCTCGGCATTGTCACCAGCCGCGACTACCGCGTCTCCCGCATGGAGACCAGCGTCAAGGTTTCCGAGTTCATGACCCCGTTTGACAAGCTGATCACCGCCCCGGCGGATACCACGCTCAAGACCGCAAACGACATCATCTGGGACCACAAGCTCAACTCCCTGCCGCTCGTGGACGACGAGCAGCATCTGGTCTACCTCGTGTTCCGCAAGGACTACGACAGCCACAAGGCCAACTCGCTCGAGCTGCTCGACGAGCACAAGCGCTATGTGGTCGGCGCGGGCATCAACACCCGCGACTACGCCGAGCGCGTTCCTGCGCTGGTCGAGGCGGGCGCGGACGTGCTGTGCATCGACTCGTCCGAGGGCTTTTCCGAGTGGCAGAGCCGCACGCTCGCGTGGATCCGCGAGAACTACGGC
>USLE01000123.1 GCA_900555465.1 uncultured Butyricicoccus sp. | reverse complement strand
GGCACAGGTCCACATACTCCTTGGGCGGCTCACGGTCAGTGATGAAGGCGGTCAGGTCCTTGAGATGGCAGAAGGTGACAATGGCCTGCTTGCCGATCTTGGAGGAGTCCGCCATACCGTAAATATTGTCCGCGCGCTGGACGACCGCGCGCTTGATCTCGGCCTCCAGAAAAGTGGTGTTGGTCATGCCCGCGGTCAGCGAAACGCCGGTCGCGCCCATAAACGCCTTGTTGATGCGCATGGAGGACAGCGCCTCGATGGTGGACAGGCCGACAAAGGAATCGGTCGTCGGGCTGTAAATGCCGCCGAGCGAAATCACGTTCAGGTTATCATATTTGGATGCTTCGCTGAGCGCGCCGAGCGAATGGGTGATGATGGTGATGCGCTTTTTCGCCACAAGGAAGCGCAGCAGACACAGCGTCGTTGTGCCCGAGTCGATGAAGATCGTATCCCCATCGGAGACCTCCTCGGCTGCCAGACGGCCGATCAGCGACTTGTCGATCGGGTTGAGCCCGGAGCGGATGGGCGTCGGCACAGCGCCGGAGGGCACGGTCGCGGTGACGCCGCCGTAGACCTTGGTGATGTGCCCGCGCATTTCCAGCTCGTTTAAGTCGCGGCGGATGGTGTTCTTGGAAACGCCAAAAACCTCGCACAGCTCGTCGATGCTGACGGTCTCGCGCGAGATGACGTATTGCTCTATCGAATTGAGACGGCTGACTTTCATCTTCCTTATCCCCAATCATTACCGTGAATTATCCATAAATGTCTATTCCAGTGTATCAAATTTTGCACACATTGTCCACTGTTTTTCAGAAATGGAAATAAGGAAAAGTTTTTTGCGGACAGGTGCAAATCCCATAATCGCCGGCAGGCGGAAGAACAAAATCCCAATCCGGACTATACCAAAAAGAAACAAAAAGAAAACCAAGACATAACAAACAAATTTCCTATTTTCACTAATGGATTTTTATGAAAAATTCCGGTGGACACAAATCAAGGAACAAATTTTTGTTAACAAATGTACGAATTCTGGTTGAAATCTGAGCAGCTTGGTGATACACTGGTATCGTTAGCAGCGGTATGTCCCGCTGCGCGCTGGAACCTGTTCCACGGAGAGAAAATATTTTGAATTAGGCAGGTGTATGCAATGCAGAAAGCAGAAAAAATGCAGGAGCTGCGCGTATTTGCACAGGAGATCCGTCTGGAAACCCTGAAGACGATCGGCTCGCTTGGCTTCGGCCATGTGGGCGGCTCGATGTCCATCATCGACGCGCTCGCCGTGCTGTACGGCGAGGTCATGAAGGTTGACCCGAAGAACCCCCGCTGGGAAGACCGTGACTGGTGCGTACTGTCCAAGGGCCATGCCGGCCCGGCGATGTATGCGACTCTCGGCCTGAAGGGCTTCTACCCGCTGGAGAACGCTTATACGCTCAACCAGCCGCACACGAACTTCCCGTCCCACACCGACCGCACCAAGACCCCGGGTGTTGACCTGACCACCGGCTCGCTCGGCCAGGGCATGTCCACCGCAACGGGCGCTGCGCTCGGCAACAAGATCGACGGCCGCGACAACCACGTTTTCGTATTCATCGGCGACGGTGAGGCGGACGAAGGCCAGGTTTGGGAGGCTGCTCAGTTCGCTGTACATTACAAGCTGGACAACCTCGTCTGCTTTGTTGACGACAACAAGTACCAGCTCGACGGCGCGTGCGAGAATGTCATGAAGCACGCAAACGGCATCGGCGCGAAGTTCGCAGCGTTCGGCTGGAACGTTGTCGAGTGCGCGGATGGCAACGACGTTGAGCAGATCTACGACGCGATCCAGACCGCTTACGCGACCAAGGACGTGCCCACCTGCATCGTGCTGAACACCGTCAAGGGCAAGGGCGCTACCTTTGCTGACGGCACGGGCGCACACTCTTCTCAGCCGTCCAAGGAGCAGTGGGATGAAGCCATTGCCTTTGCTGAGAAGCAGCTCGCTGAGATCAAGGCACAGTAAGGGAGGGTATGAACATGAGCTTTACTTTGATTGGCAAACATGAAAAGGATTCTCGTGCAAACCGTGACGGCTATGTTACCGCGATGCTCGAGATGATGGAGAAGGACCCCACGGTCATGCACGTTGACTGCGACCTGGAGAACTGCATCAACACCGGTAAGCTGGCTAAGGCTTATCCGGAGCGCACCATCAACGCCGGTATTGCGGAAGCAAACGCGGTAGGCGTTTCCGCTGGCCTGTGCGCGACCGGCAAGACCGTATTCGTACATTCCTTCGGCTGCTTCGCTTCCCGCCGTGCGTTTGACCAGGCGTTCATGTCCGCGGCTTACGCTAAGCTGCCGGTTCATATCGTCGGCTCTGACCCGGGCGTATGCGCGGCTTACAACGGCGGCACTCACATGCCGTTCGAGGACTGCGCGCTGTACATGTCCATCCCGGACGCGATCGTTGTCGATCCGGTTGACTATGCGCAGATCAACTGCCTGACCAAGAAGCTGGCCGCTTCCGGCAAGTTCTCCTACATGCGCATGATCCGCAAGACCTTCACCACGGTCTACGGCGACGGCTCGGACTTCGAGATCGGCAAGGGCGTCACCCTCAAGGAAGGCAAGGACGTTGCGATCATCGCTTCCGGCATCATGGTTGACGAGGCGCTCAAGGCTGAAGAGATGCTCGCGGCTGAGGGCATTTCCGCGAAAGTGATCGACATGTTCACCTGGAAGCCGCTCGACGAGCAGCTGATCATCGACTCCGCCAAGGAGTGCGGCGCGATCGTTACCGCGGAGAACCATCAGGTCAAGTGCGGCCTGGGCTCGGCTGTTGCGAACGTTGTCATCCAGAACAGCCCGGTTCCGATGGAGATGGTCGGCGTCGAGGACCGCTTCGGCCAGGTTGGCGCGGAGAGCTTCCTGCGTGAGGAGTACGGCCTGACCGCTGCTCACATCGTAGAGGCTGCCAAGAAGGCAATTGCCCGCAAGTAAGCGGTTATCACTGTATTAAAAAAGCGACAGCTTCGGCTGTCGCTTTTTTCGTTGCAGGGCATCATCTGTTGGGAGGAGTGCACCGTCCACTTTTTGCACCCTGTAGGGCGCCACGATCTCGGCGCATCGTCTGCTGTTTACACCCCGTAGGGGCGCGCATTGCGCGCCCGTGGGACGGTGCCACTGCGTTCGTAGGGGTGCGGGAAGGTGAATTGCCGCGCGATTTCGTAGGGCGCGAGAAGGTGAATTGCCGCGCAGCGGCAGGAGAAGCTGGCCTGGGCCACGACTCGGCGCGCCAAACTGGCCCGATTCACGACTCGGCGCGCCGTGTATGCCAAATCATAACGGCATATTCGCGGCTATGCGCCGCAGGCACACAAGAGGAGGGGGAACCAAGGTTCCCCCTGCCTCTTGCGAATCACCACCCCTTCCTTCAGGGCGCGCTGCGCGCGCAAAAGTAAGTGTTCCTTTCCGGCTGCCGCCCGTCCGCCCCAAAGGGGAAGCGGAACGGGTGCCACCCCAGAGTACGGCCGCGCAGGCCGCAGGAGCGTAAGGCAAAGAGAAGCCTGTTCATGGAAGCACCACCTCCTGAACAGCAGAGGTCGGACCGGGCAGTTCCATTGGAGGCACGCCGTCGATCTCGGGGGACGGCAACGGGACGGGCGATGCGCCTTTCGCTTGGGGCGCAGGCATTTCCAAGGGGCTTGGCATACCGGACTGTGCAGGCAGGGCCGCCGCGCCCGGGACGGCGAGCAGAAGCAGCCCGGCGGCAAGTGAAATAAGCTGTTTCATCACGATCCCTCCTTGATTTTGCAGACGGAATAAATTGTGAAAAGTTCCCTTTACGAAACCGCTCTATGCCCTTATAATAGTAGAGTCATTTGGAACGATAAGGCGGGGATAGGATATGCAGCAGGCGGAAACGCCGCTCGGCACAGCGCCGGAAGGCAAATTGGTCTTGCAGCTTGCGATACCGGCGATGCTGGCGCAGTTTGTCAATATTTTGTACAGCGTGGTCGACCGCATGTATGTCGGCCATATTGCGGGCTCGGGCGCGGATGCGCTCGCGGGCGTGGGCGTGTGCGCCCCGGTCGTGACCATGATCACCGCGTTCGCTGCGCTGGTCGGCTTCGGCGGCGGGCCGCTCATGAGCATCCGCATGGGGCGGCGCGATATGGACGGCGCGCGGCAGATCGTTGCCAACAGCTTTTATCTGCTGCTGGCGCTCTCGGCGCTGGTGACCGTCCCGGTGCTGGTGTTTCGGCGGCCGATCCTGTTTGCCTTCGGCGCGAGCGAGCAGCTCTGGCCCTATGCGGAGGCATATTTCACGACCTATGTCGCGGGCACGGTGTTTGCGCTGCTCAGTGTGGGCATGAACCAGATCATCATGAGTCAGGGATTCTCGGGCACCGCGATGCGCTCGGTCATGCTGGGCGCGGCGGTCAACATCGCGCTCGACCCGGTGTTCATTTTCCTGATGGATATGGGTGTGCGCGGCGCGGCGCTGGCGACCGTGCTGTCGCAGGCGTGCTCGACCGCGTATACTCTGCGCTTCCTGTTCGGCAAGCGCGCGCTGGTCGGCATCACGAAACAGCCGGTGAACGCGGGCTGGCTGCGGCGCATCGTGCAGGTCGGCCTGTCGCCCGCGCTCATCATCGCGCTGGACAACGTGCTGCTGATCGCGGTCAACGTCATGCTGCGCAGATACGGCGGGGCGGACAGCGATATGCTGATCGCGTGCGCGGCCATTTTGCAGAGCTTCATGCTGATCATCACCATGCCGCTCGGCGGCATCACGGCGGGCACGCAGTCCATCCTCGGCTATAACTACGGCGCGGGGGATACCAAACGAGTCGTCCGCGCGGAAAAATATATTGTGCTGCTGTGCCTTATCTTCACGGTCATTATGTTTGTCATCGCGCAGACGCTGTCCGGGCTGTTTGTCCGCATTTTCACCGCTGCGCCTGCGCATATCGAAATGGCGACGTGGATGATCCGCACCTATACGCTGGGCGTGATCGGCCTTGCGATCCAGTACCCGTTTGTGGACGGAATGACCGGCATGGGGCTGGTCAAGTGGGGGCTGACGTTCTCCATGCTGCGCAAGGGCGTGTTTTTCGCTGGTGTTTTCATCCTGCCCGCTTTGTTCTGCGCAACCGCCCCGCTGTATGCGAAGTCGATATCGGATATCGTGGGCACGGTCAGCACG
>USLE01000122.1 GCA_900555465.1 uncultured Butyricicoccus sp. | reverse complement strand
GGGTAGGGTACCCCCTAGAAGGAGAGAAACTCTCCCACCTCGCAGTCATACATGGTCGGCTGCACCGGTGCGGGCGGCTCGTAGATCGTCGCCGCGTATCCGCGCAGCGCGTCCGGCGCGTGCGTCAGCTCGTGCGGCGTGTTCGCCACGTCGGACGGGTTGCGGGTATCGTGCTGCAGGGCGGGCAGGGTGCGGATCAGGTTGCGGCAGGTGTCGAAGATGGTCAGCTTGGGCCGCACTGTGCCGCGCTCGTCTTTCCGCGGGGCGAGCAGCTCGTGCAGCGCCAGCCACCCGGCGACGCGCTCGTTGCTGCTTTTGTCGAAGTCCAGCCCGCAGTCCGCGAACAGCTCTACCGCGCTTTTGCCGGTCTCCTGCCGCCGGTTCCAGAGGTCGGGCGGGGCGAGTCGGCAGTCGATGCGCTCGCCCGGCGGCTCGCAGGACTGGATCGCCGCCGCAGCCTCGGAGATAATCAATCCAGGACGATATAACTCTCTGTATACTACGCTGTACCCGTCCGGGCTTTGCGCGATCCAGAGCGCGGCGAGCATATCCAGGCCGTAGTCGATCGTCAGGTACCGCCGCCAGTGCCTGGGGATCGCATAGGGCGGGGTGACATGCAGTTCTGCGGAGAACTCGCTGAAATACCGCCCTTCGTCCAGCTCCCACACGCCGTCGAGCAGTGCTTTGCGGTCGTGCGGAGAGAGCAGCCGCAGCCGCTTTTCATAATCCTTGTCTGCCCGCTGCAAGAATGGGTTGTCCGACAGCCTGGCGGGCAGGAAAATGCGCGTGCCGCCGTCGTATTCGGCCACCGTGTCGGGCGGCACAGGATCGATATACCGCGCCTTGACCCACTGGTGGCCGACCCCGCCCGGGTTGGTCGTCGATTTGACCTGCTTGGGGAAGCCGTTCGTGCCGCGCACACGCGAGAGCAGGTAGGTGAACTGGCTTTCCGTGAAGTGGGTCAGCTCGTCGAACCGGATCACGTCATACTCGGCGGACTGGTACTTTGTCACGTCGCTTTCCGCATCGCAGTAGCCGAACTCGAGCAGCGAACCGTTTGCGAACTGCCACAGGTGCTCGCTGACCTTGTAGCTGGCGATGCTCTGCGGATACAGCCGCAGCGACGCGGGGATGAGCGAGCGCTCGAGCTCGGGCATGGTGCGCCGCAGCATGAGCTGCCGCGAGCCGGGATAGACCACCGCAAACCGCAGCGCGTCCAGCAGCTGGCCGTGGCTCTTGCCGCCGCCCGCGGCGCCGCCGAACAGCGTTTCAAACGCACCCGATTGGATGAATGCCGCCTGCCGCTGTGTTACGGGGAATTCGTATCGTTTACGACCCGGAACACGATCTCGACCGGCTCGGGCGCTTTTTCTCCGCCGTCCAGCAGCATCCCCTTGCCGACCGTCCGGTCGAGGATCTCTTTGATCGCGGTCAGCCGGCTGTTCGCGGGCGCTTCCGCGTCGTCCGCGATGTCGTACAGCATCCGGATCAGATCCTCCGGATGGTGCTTTTTTTGCACAATGGCCTCGCCTCCTTCGGGATTGGATTTGCTTACGTTTCCCGTGAGGCAAAGAATAGACGCAGGGGAGGGAAAAGTCAAGAACAAATGTTCGATATTTTAAAGGCTTGCAATTTATTATCCGCTGCGGTATCCTGATTAGGAACGGAAAACCTGAGCAGGGGGAAATACAATGCAAAAAATTGAACTGATCGCGCTCGACCTCGACGGTACGGCGCTCACGCCGGACAACACGGTATCCGATGCCACGCGGGACGCGGTGCGCCGCGCGCGCGAGGCAGGGCTGCATGTCGTGATTTCGACCGGGCGCATCTGCGGGGAGGCGCGCGATTTTGCCATCGCCCTCGGGACGGACGATGTGATGGTCACCTCGGGCGGTGCGTCGATCTCCAGCGTGACCGAGGGGCGGTGCACCATGCGCATGTCCATGCCGTGGGAGCCGGCGGTGCGCGCGGCTGCGGCGGTCGAGCGCATCGGCATCACGGCGATGATCTATGTGGGCGAAACGCTGCTCATCACGCCCTACGATGATCTGGAGTTCGGCAGATACAAGTCCAACGAAGGCTACCTCGCGGTCAAGCAGGTGGTGCCCTCGGTTGCGGAATACATTGCGGATCACCGCCTGTCGGTGGACAAGATCTTCGCGCGCAGCAATGATCCGGTCATGCTGGGTATGATCCGCAGCCAGATCGAGCAGATCCCGGGCGTGCGCGTGATGAGCTCGGCGGCGGACAATATCGAGGTGGTCACGCCCGCTGCGGACAAGGGGACCGCGCTCGGTATGCTGTGCCGCGCGCTCGGCACCGATCTGTCCCGCGCCGCGGCGATCGGGGACAGCGAAAACGACCTCGAGATGCTGCACGCGGTCGCACTGCCCATTGCAATGGGCAATGCCAGCGACGCGGTCAAGGCGATCTGCAAGCGGGAGACCCTGACCAACGCCGAGGACGGCGTGGCGGCGGCGATCGACCGCATTCTTGCAGAGAACGGGTAAAATTCTGCCGCAGGGCAGCGTTTGCGCCAAAAACAGTGGTATTCAGCGCGCGGATATGCTATAATAAATCTGTATGTAAGCATAATCCATCAGGAGACCCCCCGACGCATTTGTCCGGGACGCCGCGCTTCCGGCTGGGCGCGCATCTGCCCGGGCGGGCCGGCTCGGCCGCGGCCGCCGCGCGCCTGACCGCAATGGTATAAACTGCAATGGATGAAAAGTCAGGCCGTATGTCCTGGCTTTTCATGGCTTTTGCCGGGAACGGCATAAGGAGAATACAAAACGGGCCGCGCGGCGTGTTCCGCGCGGCAATACGGGAAAGAGGACTAAAGCGAGGTTACAACACATTGGCTGCAAGAAAATCCACAACCAAAAAAACGGCGAAATCTGCAAAATCCGCACCGCGCGGCGGGCAGGCGGCGCGGCGTGCGCCCGAGCCCGAGCCGATGCTGTCCCGCGCCGCGTGGGGCGCGATCTGGGCGGTGCTCGGCCTGCTGTGCCTGCTGGCGATCCTGCCGATCGACGGCGTTGTGCTGGTCTGGCTGCACCGCGGCATCGGCGCGGTGATCGGCAAGGGCAGCTATGTGCTGCCGTTTGCGCTGCTGGCGCTGGCGGGGCTGCTGTTTGCGCGGCAGAAAGGGCCGGTGCGCCTGCGCGGCGTGTGCATTGCGGTGCTGCCCGTGCTGGTCGGCAGCATCATCCATGCGTTTACCTGCGCGAACGAATACGATTTCTCCATGAAAACACTGACCGGCCTGCTCCGGACCGGCATGGCGGGCGACTCGGGCGGCCTGCTGTCCGGCGGGCTGTACATCGTGCTCGAGTGGGCGCTGTCCTCGGTTGGTGCGCTGCTGGTTCTGCTGATTCTCGCGGTTGCAGCGCTGCTCGGTGCGTGCCGAATCACGCCGCAGGCGCTGGTTGAAATGTTCCGTCCGCCGGAATACGAATATGAGGACGAGGAGGAGCGCGAGCGCTATGAAGCGCCGCCCAAGCTGCCCAACGTCCATGAGGTCGCGGCCGTGCACGCGCAGAAGCGCGAGGAGCGCCGCGCCGCCCGCCGCAAGACGGATATCGACATCCCGCTGGATACCGAGCCGCCCGGCGAGGATAAGCCGGGCGAGGACCCGGAGGCCCATCCGCACCGCCGCGCGGGCGGCAAGCCGATGGCGCCGGACGAATACCTGCGCTCGCTCAAGGAGGAGACCACGGGCGAGCAGGTGAGCATCCTCGATCTGGTGGAAAACAGGCCGGAAGAGGAGGAAGCGCCCGCCGCCCCGGCGGAGAGCAAGCCCAAGAAGGCGGAAAAGATGAGCGAGGACGAGCAGGCCGCGCTGAACGACCAGATGGACGAGAGTCAGAAGGCCCCTGCGCAGGTCTACGACTACCCGCCGATCGAGCTGCTCGGACAGGGCAAGCACGTTTCCGCCCGCGGTGCGGAAGCTGAGCTGCGGGAGAACTCCGAGTGCCTGATCGACACGCTGCAATCCTTCAACATCGAAGCGCAGATCATCGGCATCGTGCGCGGCCCGTCGGTGACGCGGTTCGAGCTGTCCATCCCGCGCGGCATCAAGCTGTCGCGCATCACCGCGCTGTCGGATGATATCGCGCTGTCGCTCGGCGCAGCGAACGTGCGCATCGCGCCCATCCCGGATAAGGTCGCGGTCGGCATCGAGGTGCCGAACAAGACGGTCAACACGGTCTACATCCGCGAGTGCATCGCCTCCCCGGCGTTTACGAATGCGCGCAGCCGCCTGTCCTTTGCCGTGGGCAAGGACATCACCGGCAAACCGGTCATCGGCGACATCGCCAAGATGCCGCATATGCTGATCGCCGGTACGACCGGCTCGGGTAAGTCTGTGTGCATCAACTCCATGCTGATCTCGATTTTGTATAAATCCACGCCCGAGGAAGTGCGGCTGATCATGGTCGACCCGAAAATGGTCGAGCTGGGCAACTACAACGGCATCCCGCACCTGCTCATCCCGGTCGTCACCGACCCGAAAAAGGCGGCGGGCGCGCTCAACTGGGCGGTCGGCGAGATGGAGCGCCGCTACAAGCTGTTCGCAGACCATCAGGTGCGCAATCTGGTCGGCTACAACGACCTGATGCGCGCGGAAAAAGCCAAGGCCGAGCAGGAGGAGGGCGGCGATCCCGAGCAGTATCAGGTGCTGCCGCAGATCGTCATTGTGATCGACGAGCTGGCCGACTTGATGATGGTCGCGGCCAAGGAGGTCGAGACCTCGATCTGCCGCATTGCGCAGAAGGCGCGCGCCGCGGGTATGCACCTTGTCGTTGCGACCCAGCGCCCCTCGGCGGACGTCATCACCGGCATCATGAAGGCGAACATCCCGTCGCGCATCGCGTTCGCGGTGGCGAGCCAGATCGAGTCCCGCATCATTCTGGATACGACCGGCGCGGAAAAGCTGATCGGCAAGGGCGATATGCTGTATGCGCCGCTGGGCGAGGGCAAACCCACCCGCGTGCAGGGCTGCTTTATCTCGTCGGACGAGATCGAAGCGGTCATCGCGCATATCAAGCAGACAAGCACGGCCGAATATAATGAGGAGATCCTCGAGCACATCGAGCGTCAGGCGGAGCAGGTGGACAGCAAGGGCGGCGGCTCGTCCGGCGACCCGGGCGAGGACGAGGACGAGATGATCGAGGAAGCGATCGATGTCATCATGGACTGCCGACAGGCGTCTACCTCCATGCTCCAGCGGCGTTTAAAGCTCGGC
>USLE01000121.1 GCA_900555465.1 uncultured Butyricicoccus sp. | reverse complement strand
GTCCTTATAGGTCGAGGCTGCAACCAGCATTTTGGCGTATTCCGCACGGGTGACGGTTTTATCCAGATTCATATTGCCGCTCGCGTCGCCCACCATGATGCCGGCAGCGCGGACGACCTGCTCGACCACGCTGTCCGACACCTCGGACGCGGCAAAGGCCGCGGGCGCGCTGCCCAGCAGCACCACCGCCGCCAGCAGCAGGGAAAGTATTCTTTTCTTCAAGTGGTTATCCTCCTCTTTCATGCTCTATTATTGCCCCGCATGAGCCAGTTTCGATATCGCGCCTACGGCGCGTTTCAAACCGGAAATCACAGCTTGCTGCGATTTCCTTAAAAAGTCAGGACATGTGCCTGACTTTTTATACAAGTACTATGAAAAGTTTCGCTTATGCGGAACTTTTCATAGCTTTGGACGCATCTGCGCGCTGCGCGGTGCGTCCTCTTCGCTTGAAACTGTAGTTTCAAGCGAGGATGTTTTTAGTCGTACCGCAGCGCGTCGATCGGGTTGAGCTTTGCCGCCTTGTTCGCCGGCATGAAGCCGAAGAACACGCCGATGAACACGCTCACGCCGAAGCTCAGCCCGACCGCCGACAGGCTCGGCTGTGCATCAATGCCGATCACCTGCCCAAGCGCAACCGCCACGACCGCGCCGAACACAATGCCGATCACACCGCCGAGCGCCGAGGTCGTGCCCGCCTCAATGACAAACTGGCGCATGATGTCCTTTTTCTTCGCGCCGAGCGATTTGCGGATGCCGATCTCGCGCGTGCGCTCGGTGACCGACACGAGCATGATGTTCATGATGCCGATGCCGCCGACGAGCAGCGAGATGCCCGCGATGCCGACCAGCACCATCGTCATCATCGAGGTCATCTCCTCCATCGAGTCCACCATCTCCTGCATATCCGAGATGGTGTAATAATCCTCGTTTTCAAATACCTCGTACAGGGCGTTGTCGATCAGCGTCGTGCCCTTCGTATTCAGGTCCGGGTCCCAGGTGGCAAAGGTGTAGGTCGAGATCTCGCCAAAGGTCAGCTTGGACGCCGTGGTATAGGGCAGATAGATGCAGTCGTCCGCCGAGCCCTCGGTCGAGTCATCCTGCTGCTCAATCACGCCGACCACGGTCAGCGCGTTGCCGTTGACCTTGATGGTCTGCCCGACCGCGCTGCCGCCCAGCATATTCGCCACATAGGTGCCGACCACTGCGACCTTGCTGCGCGCTTCGAGATCGGTATAGCTGATAAAGCGCCCCTCACGCAGCGCATACCCGTTGATCTCCGCATACTGCTCGGACACGCCGCTGACCGCGGTCGAGCCGAAGCTGTCCGAATCTGTGCCGGATTTGACCGTGCCCATGATGCTCACGGTCGGGCTCATGCCCATAAAGGTATCCGTGTTCTCCTCGTACAGCGCATACATATCGTCCACATCCACCGTGCGGGACGAGCCGCGGCCGGTGATGCTGACCGTCAGCATATTGGTGCCCATGTCCTCGAACATTGAGGTGACCTCGCCCGTCATGCCCTGCATGAGCGAAACCAGAATGATCACCGAGCCGACGCCGATGATGATGCCCAGCATGGTCAGGAATGCGCGCAGCTTGCTGCCCGCCAGGCTTTTGAGCGCCAGCTTGAACGCCTGTGTAACTCCCATCCGTCAGTCTCCTCTCGGGAAGGCCTCGCGCGCCGGGCCGTCAAAGATGATTTTGCCGTCCGCTACGCGCACGACCCGCTTCGCCTCCTGCGCGATGCTGTTGTCATGCGTGATCAGGACGATGGTATTGCCCTCGTCGTTGAGCTTTTGCAGGAAGTCCAGCACTTCGCGGCTGGTGCGGCTGTCGAGCGCGCCGGTCGGCTCGTCGGCAAGGATGACCGACGGCCCGCCCGCGAGCGCGCGGGCGATGGACACGCGCTGCTGCTGGCCGCCGGACAGCTGGCTGGGCAGGTTCTTCTCCTTGCCCGCAAGGCCGACGCGCGCGATCTGGTACCGCGCCCGCTCGGCGCGCTCCTCTGCGAGCATACCCGCATACAGCAGCGACAGCTCGACGTTTTCCAGCACATTCAGCTTGGGGATCAGGTTGTACTGCTGGAAGATGAAGCCCAGGGTCATGCCCCGGATCTCGGCCTGCTCGTCGTCGGTCAGTTCGGATACGTCCTCGCCGTCCAGGAAATACTGCCCGCTCGTCGGCACGTCCAGACAGCCGATGATGTTCATCAGCGTGCTTTTGCCCGAGCCGGACTGGCCGACAATGGCGACGAATTCGCCCTTGTATATCTTGAGCGATACGCCGTCCGAGGCGTGCACCTCGGTGTCGCCCATTTGGTAGATCTTATATACCTCGCGCAGCTCGATCAGCGGGGTCTGGTTTGCGGTGGTCATCACGGCATACCGCCTCCTCCGCCGGAGGGCATACCGCCGCCACCGCCGCCGGCCGGCATACCGCCGCCGCCCATATCACCGGAGGGCATACCGCCGCCCATGTCGCCGCCGGGCATCATGCCCATCTCGCCTTCTTCGCCCGAGGATTCGCGCACGATTTCCGGCACATAGACGATATCGCCCTCTGTAATGCCGGAGGTGATCTCGATGTAGTTTTCGTCCGACAGGCCGGTCTCCACCTCGACCGCGCGCCAGCCGTCCGGCAGCAGCGTGCCGTTTACCATCGTGCCGTCCGTGTTGGTGGCGGAATCATCCTTGACATACACAATATTGCCGCGCTGCACAGCCGAGACCGGCACCGCGACTGCATCCGTCGCCTCGTCGACCACGATGACCGCATCCACGTTCATGCCGGGCAGCAGGCTGTCGGGCGGGTTGTCGATCTGCACGGTCACCGGGTAGGTGGTCACGCCGTTCGAGGTCGTGCCCGCGACCGAAACCTTGGTGACCACGCCCTCGATCGTGCCCATATCCTCGAGCGAGTCGCAGGTGACCTCGACCGTCTGGCCGACCTCAACCTGATTGATATCCAGCTCGTCAAGCGACATGTCAAAGGTCAGATAGGACAGGTCATAGATGACCGCGAGCGTGGTCTGGCCGTTGGTGGCGTCCAGCGTGTCGCCGACCTTGGTGTTCTTGGTGATGACCGTGCCGTCGATCGGCGCGGTAATGGTGTAATCATCCAGCTGCTGCACGGTATTCTGATAGGACAGCTGGGACTGCTGGAGGGACAGGCGGCTGCTCTCCACCTGCTGGTCGACCGAGTCCGAGGACAGCGTCGCCACGACCGTGCCGGTCGAGACCTGCGAGCCCTCGCTCACATTCAGGCTGGTCACCGTGCCCGAAGCGCTGGAGGTGATCGTGGACTCGCTGCGGTAGGTAAAGTTTGCGCCCTGATTGCAGGCCACGCCGTTAATGGTTGCCGACGCGGCGGACGAGGTGGACAGGCCGCCGGGGTTGTTCACCTGAATGGTGACATAGCGGACGATCTGGTAGCCGTCCAGCACGGTGTCCGCCGCGTCGATCGCGGTGACCGTGCCGCTCAGGGTCTCAAACGAGCCGTCCATCGTCACGGTTGCGGCCGAGCCCACGCCGAAGGCCGATACATCGGCCGAATTGAACGGCACGGTCAGCTCCATGACCGAGGAGTCGCGCACGTCCGCAATGGTCGCGCCCGCCTGCACTTCGTCGCCGACCTCGACATACAGCTCGGTGATCATGCCGGACTTCTTGGAGGTCACGGTCAGGTCGTCCATGCTCTTGAGTGTCTGGTCATAGCTGTTCTGGCTCTGCTGGAGCGAGAGCTGCGCCTGCTCGATCGAATTTTCCGCATCCGTACTGTCGATCTCGTACAGCACATCGCCTTTTTTGACCTCGTCGCCCTCCTCGAACGTGCAGGACAGCACCTCGCCCTGCACCGTGCTGGTCACGTCGTACTGGTTGGCGGGCTCGATCGTGCCGGTGGCGGACAGCGTCAGCTGGATGTCCTGCCAGCCGGCTGCGCTCTCGGTATAGGTCGGCGCAGCTTCGGCCTGCCCGGCGGTCAGAAAGTGATGCACGCCGAACGCGCCTCCCGCGACCGCAAGCACCGCCAGTGGGATCACCACCCGTTTTTTCAGCCTGCGGCGCTTTTTCTTTTTATGCGCGCCCGGCGGCGCGGCTTCCGCGGGCTGGGCCGCGGCTTTTTTGCTTTTTCCGGAAAACAGCTTGATTTTATTCAGTGGCAGTTTCACAGCCGGATCCCTCCTGTTGCCTTTTGATTCGCGTTTTATCATAAGCGCCGCCCCTTGAAGAAATATTGCAAAAATCCCACTTTAACACTTTCTTCATAAGCTATACACGAAAACTCCACACAGGTATCGCAAAATAAGAACTACCTTATCGATACAGAAGAGGAGAAATCCGCTATGCGCGTTCTGCTGCTGGGGTCGCCGAACCATGACAAAATCATACAAGCCCTGCGGAAAGAGCGATATTTATACGACTATATGGAAACCCTTAACAACGACGCCGCAGAGATCCCGGAAGGGCTGTACGACGTCTGCATCCTGCTGGCCGATCAGGGAGGCCGGCAGCTTGCCATGCAGCTCAGCAGTACCCTGTGCGCGCTGCGGGAGGAGAGCGGCGCGGCGCTCCCCATTCTGGTGGTCGCCTCGCATCTTTCCGCACGCGACCGCATCCAGGTGCTCGACGCCGGCGCGGACGACGTGCTGACCGCGCCCTTCCTGATGGGCGAGCTGCTCGCCCGCGTGCGCGCGCTCGGCCGCCGCGGCCCCATGCTCCAGCCCCGCCTGCTCAGCGCGGGTGACCTGACGCTCGACCGCGGGCACTGCATGCTGCAAAGCCGGGAGGGACAGGTCCGCCTGTCCGGCAAGGAAATGCAGATCATCGAGTTGTTCCTGCTGCATCCCGGGCAGGTGCTGTCGCGCACCACCCTGCAGCAAAAGGTCTGGGGCGTGGATAACGAATTCGCCTACAACAATATCGAGGTATACCTCTCGCTTGTGCGGCGCAAGCTGCGCGCGATCGGCTCCGGGGTCGCGATCCACGCGGAACGCGGCGTGGGCTATTATTTGGAAACATAAAAAACCGCCCCCGCGGCTGCAATTGCAGCCACAGGGGCGGTGTGCACTTTTACTGCCGCATCTGCTGGTATTTGCCGCGCTCGATCGGGCCGAACAGCCCCAGCGCAAAACGCTTCAGCAGGGCCCACAGCCCGCGCTGTCTGGTAATGGTAAAATCCTGTTTCATGCTATGTCCCTCCTGTTGGTTCTCCGGCTGACGCCGGGCGGATGATTTGTTTTCTGATTTTATTG
>USLE01000120.1 GCA_900555465.1 uncultured Butyricicoccus sp. | reverse complement strand
GCTGAGCCTGGTGGCGGTCGTGATGGCCGCGCCGACCAAGGAGACCCGCATGGCGGACGCCTCTGCGCTGCTCAACTACGGATTTGCCAATTTTGCGGCCTATACGCCGCCTGCGGATATCCTGATGCCTGTCCCGGTCGCGCTCGGGCGCGCGGATACCGTGCAGCCGGTGATGCAGGGCGGCACATCCTTTATCGTCGAGAAAGCCAAGGCGGATACGCTCGAGACCCATCTGGAGCTGCCGGAAAGCCTGACCGCGCCGGTCGAACAGGGGCAGGAGATCGGCAGGCTGACCGTCACAAGCGGCGGGGAGACGCTGCTCGAGGTGCCGCTGGCCGCGGCCGAGGCCGTCGAGGCGGTGACGGTGGTCGATCTGTTCACCTCCTTTCTGTGCGGGCTTTGCGGGGCAGAGCAGGGGCCTCCAACAAAATGACGAAAAAGTTTACAAATCATGCTTGAGGTTTTGGGTAAACTATGGTACACTAAAAGCAACCTCAAAGGTTGGGAGGATATAAACTATGGTAAAACTTATCATTGGCGGCACCGGCTCTGGCAAGACGAAGGAAATCGTCGATCAGGTCAACGCCGCGGTAAAAGAAGAGAAGGGCAGCGTTGTTTGCATTTCGCGCGGCAATAAGCTGACTTTCGATATTTCGCACGATGCGCGCCTGATCGACGCGACCGACTATCCGATCAAGGATTACGCGAGCCTGCTCGGTTTCGTATGCGGTATCCATGCCGGTAACTACGACATCACCCGTGTATTTATCGACAGCCTGTATAAGATCGCTGGTATCAAGGATGTTGCGCAGGCAGAGGAATTCCTGAACAATCTGGAGAAGTTCTCTGAAAAGCACAGCGTTAACTTTACAGTTGCAATGAGCGAGGATCAGACTGCCATCACCGAGGGTATGAAGCGCTTCCTGTAAGAGCAATACTTAGCGGCGGCAGCTCCGCACATTGCCATGCTGATATGACAATACCGAAAAAAGCAGCGGTTTACACCGCTGCTTTTTCTTTTGCTTTTTGGGGGATCCAGCGGCAGGGTCGGAACCGGCAGGCGGTATGGCGGCGGTGAGAAGGGGGGCTTTCGTGAGAAAAAAACGTGGCAAATTATGCAGAATTTTTGAATTGTGCGACAAAATGGATGGTTTTTTCTGTTTTTTTTATAAGTTTTGCATAATATCGAAAAGCATATGAAAAATATTTTAGAAAATTTTGATAAAAAGCGTTTCACTTTTTGGTTCAGTTAGGTATAATAGAAGCGATATTTGGAAATGGGGACGACCTGACCATAATGGCGCAGTGTGCCCGGAATATCAATCTGGATCATGGGGGAATGCGGTTGCAGAAAGGGAATAACCATTGGAGCGTGCTGCGCTATCTGATCTATTTCAGTCAGGTAGGCATAACCGTGGTCACGCCGCCGGTGCTCTGTTGTTTTGGGGCGATCTGGCTCCGGGACAAATTCGGCTGGGGCAACGGCGTGGTGATTATCGGTATTCTGCTCGGTATTGCAGTCGCAGCCTGCGGCCTGCGGGATTTCCTGCGGTTTACCGAGCGCAAGGCCAGAGAAAGCGAGAAAGAAGGAAAGGAGAATCTGCCTTGACAACAGGGATGCAGATCGTGCGCGAAGAGACCCGGCGCATGCTGCGCGGCATGGCGCCGCTGACGCTCATTGCGTTCGGCGTGTTCGTGCTGGCGGGCTGCGATCCGGTACAGGCAGGCGTCAGCCTGCTGCTCGGCGCATGCTATTCGCTCCTGCTGTTCCGGATGATCGGGAAAAGCGCGGCAAAGGCGGCGCTCTTTCCGCCCGCACAGGGCATCCGCATCGTCCGGCGCGGCTACTTTTTCCGCTATGTGCTGACCGGTGTGGCGGTGTTCGCGGCGATCAAGGCGCCGTTCATCCAGCCGCTGGCGGCCATCCTTCCGCTCTTCTTTCCCAAGGTGATCCTGCTCTGGTCTGCAGCAGTTCAAAAGAAAGGAGGTTAGACGGTGAATGTTGAAATAACCGGCCCTCGCGTATTGGGCTATCTGTTCGGCAATCCCAACCTGCCGATCACGGAGACCATGCGCAACGCATGGATCGTGATGGCGTTTATCCTGTTTTTGTGCATCTTCCTGACGCACCGCATGCAGAAAATCCCGAAGGGCAAGCAGGCGCTGGCGGAAAAGGCTGTCATCATGATCGAGAACCTGGTTGATAACACGATGGGCAGCGGCTGCCGCGCGTTCGCGCCGTATATCGCGACGCTGCTGATGAGCTCGCTGTTCGGTTCGCTGGCGACGTTGTTCTGTATGCGCCCCGTAACGGCCGACCTGAACACCACGCTCGGCTGGGCGCTGATCACGTTTGCACTGATCACGTACAACAAGATCAAGTACGGCGGTTTCAAGGGATATCTGAAGAGCTTTTTGGAGCCTGTGTTCGTCATGGCGCCGCTCAATTTGCTCAGCGAGATCGCAACGCCGGTTTCCATGTCGTTCCGTCATTTCGGCAATATGGCGGGCGGCCTGGTCATCTCGACGCTCATCCTCGGCGCGCTCGAGGTACTCTCTAACGCAGTATTGGGTTTTCTGCCGGTGCCGCTCCTGCAGATCGGCCTGCCCGGCATCCTGTCGCTGTATTTTGACTGCTTCACTGCCTGTATGCAGGCATTCATCTTCAGTATGCTGACAATGGCTTATGTGGGTGATGCGCGCGGCAGCAGTTGACGGCAGGGACAAAACCGTAATCCGATTTTCATTATGACCAACAATATTTTCAGGAGGAAAAAAGTATGGATCCCAAAGCATTTGTAGCAGGCATGTCCGCCCTGGGCGCTGGTATGGCAATGATCGCGGGCCTTGGCCCTGGTATTGGCGAGGGTTACACCGCCGGTCAGGCGTGTGCGGCGATCGGCCGCCAGCCCGAAGCACAGGGTGATATCACCCGTACCATGATCCTCGGTATTGCAATGGCCGAGTCCACCGGTATTTACGCGCTGGTTATCGCGCTGATCCTGCTGTTTGCCAACCCGTTTGTCGGCCAGTTCTAAAACGTTCTGGTTCTGCTGCATAAACGGAGGAAACTTCCGTTTGGGAAGGAGGTAAAACAGTGCCGGAAATATTTCAGTCCTTTGTTTATATCAACTGGTGGAATATCGTCGTTACGATCTGTAACACGCTGATCACCTTTCTGATCATCAAAAAGTTCCTGTTCAAGCCGGTGAAGAAGATGCTCGCCGCGCGCGAGGAAGAGGTGCAGGCGATCTATTCCAATGCGGAAAAGGCACAGACCGAGGCCGAGCAGATGCGAAGCGAATACACCGAGCGCCTGTCCAGGGCCAAGGCGGAAGCTGCCGAGATCGTCGGTTCCGCCACCCGCCGCGCGACCGTGCGCAGCGAGGAGATCCTGAGGGAGTCCTCGCAGCAGGCTGCCGCAATGATGAAGAAGGCCGAAAACACCATCGAGCAGGAGCGCCGCAAGGCGATGAACGAGCTCAAGGACGAGGTCGCCAGCCTGTCGGTCATGATCGCCTCCAAGGTCGTCGAGCGCGACGTCAAGGAGGCCGACCACGAGCGCTTCATCGAAGAGTTCATCGACAAGGTGGGGTGAGCGCAGGTGGCTGATATTGTAAGCGAACGCTACGCATTGTCGCTCTATGAGGTCGCCGCGGACGAGAAAAAGGAAAAAGCCTATCTCGATGAGCTGACCGCGGTCTGCGAAGCGTTTGGGCGCGAGCCCGATTTTCTCAAAATGCTCATGACGCCGTCCATCGCGCTGGAGGACAAGCAGAAGGTGCTGCGCGCGGTGTTTGAGGGACGGATCGAGACCTATCTGCTCAATTTCCTGATGCTCATTACGGAAAAGGGGCGCGTCGGCCTGATCCATTCCATGCGCGAGGCGTATAAGGAGCATTATTACTTTGAAAACGGCATCGTGGAGGTGCGCGCGATCACGGCCAAGCCCTTGAGCGCGGCACTTGCCGAAAAGCTGAAAGCGAAAATGAGCGCCGTGACCGGCAAGCAGGTGGTGCTGGAAACGTCGGTGGATGAGAGTATCCTCGGCGGCATCGTCGTCAAGCTGGGCGGCGAGCAGTTCGATACCAGCCTGCGCACCCGTTTGAACGAGATCGCCGCACGGCTGACGAACACGATTGCATAACGATTATTGCGTAAGGAAGTAGGTGACTTTATGGAATTACGCCCCGAAGAGATAAGCAACATTATCAAAGAGCAGATCACGCACTACCAGAGCCAGATCAAGCTGACCGACGTCGGCACGGTCGTGACGGTCGGTGACGGCATCGCGCATGTCCACGGTCTGGAAAACTGTATGTCCGGCGAGCTGCTCGAGTTTCCGGGCGGCGTATACGGCATGGCGCAGAACCTCGAGGAGGATCTGGTCGGCGCTGTTATCCTGGGTTCGGATCAGGATATCCGTGAGGGCGACACGGTAAAACGCACAAAACGCATCGTCGAGGTGCCGGTGGGTGAGGCCATGCTCGGCCGCGTTGTAGACGCGCTGGGCAAGCCGATCGACGGCAAGGGCCCGATCGTGACCAGCGAGGCGCGCCCGATCGAAAGCCCCGCGCCGGGCATCATCGAGCGTGCGCCGGTCAACGTGCCGCTCCAGACCGGCATCAAGGCGATCGACTCCATGATCCCGATCGGCCGCGGCCAGCGCGAGCTGATCATCGGCGACCGCCAGACCGGCAAGACCGCGATCTGCCTGGATACTATCATCAACCAGAAGGGCACGGGCGTGATCTGCATCTATGTGGCCATCGGCCAGAAGCGCTCGACTGTCGCGCAGGTAGCGGAAACGCTCCAGCAGAACGGCGCAATGGACTATACCTGCATCGTCGCGGCGACCGCATCCGAGTCCGCGCCGCTGCAATATATCGCGCCGTACGCGGGCTGCTCGATCGGCGAATATTTCATGCACAAGGGCAAGGACGTGCTCGTCATTTATGACGACCTCAGTAAGCACGCGGTGGCATACCGCGCCCTTTCGCTGCTGCTGCACCGTCCGCCCGGACGTGAGGCATATCCCGGCGACGTATTCTATCTGCATTCCCGCCTGCTCGAGCGCGCGGCGAATATTGCAGACGGCGGCTCGCTGACCGCGCTGCCGATCATCGAGACGCAGGCGGGCGACGTTTCGGCGTATATCCCGACCAACGTCATTTCGATCACGGACGGCCAGATCTTCCTTGAGACCGAGCTGTTCAATTCGGGCATCCGTCCGGCGGTCAACCCGGGCATTTCGGTTTCCCGTGTCGGCGGCAACGCGCAGATCAAGGCGA
>USLE01000119.1 GCA_900555465.1 uncultured Butyricicoccus sp. | reverse complement strand
TCGCGGCGTGCCCGATGCACCTGCTGCCGATGTACATGAACGTGTACGGCAAGCAGGACGATTTGGACAACTCGGTCGAGTGCGGCATGATGGACTGCATCGAGTGCGGCTCGTGCGCCTATGTCTGCCCGGCCCGCATCCCGCTGGTCGCGCAGTTCCGCCTGACCAAGGGCAAGATCCAGGCCAAGCGCGCGGCGGATAAGGCCAAGGCGGATGCCGAGAAGGCGAAGGCTGAGGCGGAAAAGGCCGCGGCGGATGAGAAAAAGTAAGGAGGGGAAACGAAAATGTATGATCTGAGTAAAGTCGTCGTCACCTCCTCACCCCATATCAAGGCGGATGACGATACCCGCAGCCTGATGCTGGATGTGCTGATCGCACTGCTTCCCGCGCTCTGCGTTGCGGTATACACCTTCGGCCCGCGCGCGCTCGTACTTACCGTGATCTCTATGGTTGCGTGCGCTGTGTTCGAAACCATCTATAACAAAATCGTAAAGCACCCGAACACCATCGGCGACCTGTCCTGCTTTGTCACGGGCATGCTGATCGCGTTCAACGTACCGGTTGCGGCTTCCTGGTGGATGGTCGTGTTCGGCGCGCTGTTTGCCATCATCATCGTCAAGATGCTGTTCGGCGGCCTCGGCAAGAACTTTATGAACCCGGCGCTCGGCGCGCGTGCGTTCATGATGGCTTCCTGGGCCGGCATGATGACCACCTGCTGGACCCAGCCGCACGCCAGCCTGCCGCTGTTCGGCACGGTTACCGTCACCGACGCGATCTCCACCGCGACCCCGCTGGCCTCGATGAAGAACGGCGTGCTGCCCGAGGGCACCCAGCTGATCGACATGTTCCTCGGCCAGACCGGCGGCGTCATCGGCGAGACCTCCGCGATCGCCCTGATCATCGGCGGCCTGTACCTGCTGTGGCGCAAGGTCATCACCATCAATATCCCCGCGGCGTACATCCTGACCGTTGCGGTCATCACCTTCCTGTTCCCGATGGGCGACGTATCCCGCGTGCAGTGGATGCTGTCCCAGGTGCTCTCCGGCGGCCTGATGCTCGGCGCGATCTTCATGGCGACCGACTACGTCACCAGCCCGGTCACCCCCAAGGGCCAGATCATCTTCGGCGTGGGCTGCGGCCTGCTGACCGTATTCATCCGCTACTTCGGCGGCCTGCCGGAGGGCGTATCCTATTCCATCCTGATCATGAACACGCTGGTTTGGGCGATCGACAAGGCGACCCATCCGCGCAAGTTCGGTTATGCGCTGGATAAGAAGAAGGAGGCACAGTAAGTTATGGATAGCAGCAAAAAAGAAGGCGGCATCGTACAGCTTGTCGTCGTACTGGGCCTGATCACCTTTGTGTGCGCCCTGCTTCTGGGCTTTATCAACGCCGTAACCGCGGATAAGATCGCGCAGAACAATGAAAACACCCGCAACGAAGCGATGGCGGTCATCATGCAGGATGCTGAGAGCTTCGAAGCGGTCGAAGTCGGCGAGGAGTGGACCGCGCCGGAAGACAAGAACCAGCCGGCGATCTCCGGCGTATATGAGGCGCAGGCCGGCGGCGAGACCATCGGCTACTGCGTAGAGGTCAAGCCCAAGGGCTTCGGCGGCGAGCTGACCATGATCGTCGGCATCAACACCGATGGCACGGTCGCGGGCGCGCAGGTCACCGAGCACGGCGAGACCCCGGGCCTCGGCGCCAAGTCCCAGACCGACCCGAACTGGATCACCCAGTTTGCGGGCCAGCCGGCAGACGGCAGCCTCGCAGTCTCCAAGGATGGCGGCACGATCGAAGCCATCACCGGTTCGACCATCACGTCCCGCGCGGTAACGCTGGGCGTCAATACTGCGGCGAACTGCGTCGCAAGTCTGGGTTAAAGGAGGAAGAGCCAAATGAAATTCAAAGATCAACTGAAAGCGGGCGTCATCCTCGACAACCCGATCTTCATGCAGACCATCGGCCTCTGCCCGACGCTGGCGACCTCGACCTCGCTGTCCAATGCCATCGGCATGGGCGTGGCGGCAACGGTCGTTCTGATCTGCTCCAACGTAGTTATTTCCGCACTGCGCCGGTTTATCCCGGACAAGGTGCGTATCGCGGCATTCATCACGATCATCGCGGCATTCGTTACCACGATCGATCTCGCGCTGCAGGCATTCGTGCCGTCGCTGGCGGCGTCGCTCGGCCTGTTCCTGCCGCTGATCGTTGTTAACTGCATCATCCTCGGCCGTGCCGAGGCGTATGCGTCCAAGAATGCGGTCCTGCCCTCTGCGCTCGACGGCGTCTGCATGGGTCTGGGCTTCACCTTCGCGCTGGTTCTGATGGGCTTCTTCCGCGAGCTGCTGGGCGCAGGCACGGTTTTGTCCGGCCTGTCCACCCTGCTGCCGTTCCTCGCGGGCGTGATCCCGGCGGAAGGCTTCGCGATCCCGTTCTTCAACGCAAATCCGATGGTTATGATGATCCTGCCGGCAGGCGGCTTCCTGATGCTGGGTTTCATCTTTGCCGCGATCCAGAAGATCATGGCCGGAAAGGAGGACAAGTAAATGCCTTTCGTATTTCCTGATGCAATGAGCCTGACCGAGATCCTGTCGCTCGCTGTAGCGTCCATTCTGGTCAACAACTACATCCTTGTCCAGTTCCTGGGCTGCTGCTCGTTCTTCGGCGTTTCCAAAAAAACCGATACCGCAATCGGCATGGGCATGGCGGTTGTATTCGTTATGGCCCTGTCCAGTGCGGTTACCTGGGCGGTGCAGTACTTCATCCTCGAGCCGCTGAATCTGCAGTACATGCAGACCATCGCGTTCATCCTGGTTATTGCAACGCTCGTGCAGTTCGTCGAGATGTTCATGAAAAAGTCGATGCCCGCGCTGTATTCCGCGCTCGGTATCTTCCTGCCCCTGATTACCACCAACTGCGCGGTGCTCGGCGCGGCTATCTCGAACATCGACAATAGCTATTCGTTCATCGGCTCGATGGTTTACGGTGTCGGCTCCGGCTTGGGCTACACGCTGGCGATCGTCCTGTTCTCCTCGATCCGTGAGCGTCTGGATGCAACCTCGAAGTGCCCCAAGTGCTTTGAAGGTTTCCCGATCGCGCTGGTTTCCGCGGCGCTGCTCGCGATGTCCTTCATGGGCTTCTCCGGCCTGTCGATCTGGTAAGCAAGGGGGAAAGATAAGAAATGGATATTCAGAATATCATTGCGGCGGTTGCCGTCCTGTTCATCATGGGCATCGTGTTCGCGATCCTGCTGGGCATCGCGGCCAAGGTGTTCGCGGTTGAGGTGGATGAGCGCGTACCGCTGGTTCGTGAGTGCCTGCCGGGTGCAAACTGCGGCGGCTGCGGCTACCCGGGCTGCGACGGCCTGGCTGCCGCGATCGTAGAGGGCACCGCGCCGGTCAACGGCTGCCCGGTCGGCGGCGCTGCTGCGGCGGAAAAGATCGCCGCGGTCATGGGCGTTGCGGTCGAAGCGGGCGAGCGCAAGGTTGCGCACGTTTACTGCAACGGCGGCTGCAATGCCATTGACAAGACCAAGTATGAGGGCCTGCAGGACTGCACCGCAGCGATGCGCGTTGCAGGCGGCCCGAAGGCCTGCGCCTACGGCTGCATGGGCCTCGGCTCCTGCGTTAAGGCATGCGCATTCGACGCGATCCACATTGTGGACGGCGTTGCCAAGGTCGATACCGACAAGTGCGTGGCCTGCGGCAAGTGCGTCGCAGCCTGCCCGAAGAAGCTGATCAATCTGGTTCCGGAGTCCAAGAAGGTGCACGTCAACTGCGTCAACAAGGACAAGGGCCCGGAGGTTATGAAGGTCTGCTCCAACGGCTGCATCGGCTGCAAGATGTGCGAAAAGACCTGTAAGTTCGACGCGATCCACGTGGTCGACGGCGTTGCCAAGATCGACTACGACAAGTGCAAGAACTGCAAGATGTGTGCAAAGGCTTGCCCGAAGGGCTGCATCGAGCCTGTCCCGACCGAAGAGGAAAAGGCCAAGTTCAAGGAGATGCAGGCAAAGCAGGCTGCCGCTGCCAAGGCAAAGGCTGAGGCTGCAAAGGCGGAAGCCGCTGCGGCTCCTGCTGCTGAGGACAAGTAATGGACTATCTGCATCCCAAGCTGGATGACGCTGCCATCGCCCGCATGTCGAGCCTCGCGCTCGCCCATGTGGGCGATGCGGTTTATGAGGTGCTGGTGCGCTCGCACCTTGCGTGCGGCGGCACCCAGACCGCGAAAAACCTGCACAGCCACACGATTGCGCTCGTGCGCGCCTCCGCGCAGGCGGAAGCCGTGCAGCGCATCCTGCCCCTGCTGACCGAGGAGGAGCAGGACGTGTACCGCCACGGCCGCAACGCCAAGCCCAAAAGCGTGCCCAAGTCCGCCTCGGTTGCGGAATATTCGCAGGCGACTGCGATTGAGGCGCTGTTCGGCTGGCTGTACCTGAAGCAGCGGTACGACCGCATCAATGAGCTGTTCGATGTGATCGTGCAGGGGTTTTGAGGCAAAAAAAAGAACGTCCGGGAGGGCGTTCTTTGAGGCCGTTCGAAAAACTATGTTTTTCGAACAGCCTCTCGATCGAAACCACGCTTTCGATCGAATTTGCCGCTGTCTGCGCGCGCCTTTCAGGCACACTTGCCAGCGGTTTGTATAAAATTCGAGGCACATGTCCCCGAATTTTATGAAAGTGGGCGCCATCGCGCCCACTTTCTATTTGATGCGCGCTTCGCGCGAAAAGTTTCTTCGACAAGCTGAAAAGAACGTCCGGGAGGGCGTTCTTTTTTTATTGTGAAAAATGGAAAGTTTGCTTGACATTTTCGGAAGGTGTGCTATACTCAAGATATGGAAAGTAAACTTTACATTTGGGAGGAGGCGGACGCTTGAAGAACCGGCTGGAGGAATTGCGCCGGGCGCGCGGCATCCGGCAGGAGGAGCTGGCGGATACGCTGGGCGTGTCGCGGCAGACGATCGGCTCGCTGGAAAACGGGCGGTACAACCCGTCCATCCTGCTGGCGTTCAAGATCGCGCGGTATTTCGGGATGCAGATCGAGGATATTTTCATCTATGAGGAGGAAAACCAATGAAACGGGCAAAAAATGTTTGGCTGAGCGTGCTGGGGTTTGCGCTGATCGCCGCAGGCATCTACCTGATCAGAACCGTGCCCGACCCGCAGGGCATCCTGCGGACGCTGCCGTTCCTGCTGGTCGGGTTCGGGTGCGGCATTTTCGGGCACGGGCTGGGCGAGCTGCTGGCGAAGAAAGCAGCCGAATCCGACCCGGAAACCGCGCGCCGCATGGAGATCGACCAGACGGACGAGCGC
>USLE01000118.1 GCA_900555465.1 uncultured Butyricicoccus sp. | reverse complement strand
CGTTTCGTCGATCGCCGCGATCACCATGCTGGCGGTCGCGCTGCTGACCGGGAATATGGCGATCGCCGTTACAATGGCGGCGCTTGCGGGCGCGTGCATCGGCTTTATGCCGTACAATCTCAACCCGGCGAAGATCTTTATGGGCGATACCGGCTCGACCTTTCTGGGGTATATGCTGGCGACCGTGTCCATCATGGGCCTGTTCAAATTTTACGCGGTTATCTCGTTTGCCGTGCCGTTCCTTATCTTGGGCTTGCCGATTTTCGACACTGCTAATGCAATTATCCGTCGTGTGGCGGCGGGCCGCAGCCCGATGAGCCCGGACCGCGGGCACGTGCATCACAAACTGATCGACATGGGCTTTAACCAGAAGCAGGCGGTAGCGATCCTGTATGCAATCAGCGCTACGCTCGGCCTGACCGCGGTCGTGCTGACCTCGTCGGGCGAGGTCAAGGCGATTGTGCTGCTGCTGGCAGTGCTCGCTGCGATTCTGGTCGGTGCGTGCATTATCTACGGCACGGAGCACTGGGGCAAGCATCCCCATGAGGCAGAAACCGAATCTGAGGAGCTGCCCGCCGCGCAAACGACGGAAAGCGCCGCACAGGAGGAAAAAAAGAACGATGAGCAAGATTAAAGTAATGACGGTGTTCGGCACGCGGCCGGAGGCGATCAAGATGGCGCCGCTGGTGCACGCGCTCGAGCAGAATGAAAATATGGAATCCATCGTCTGTGTCACTGCCCAGCATCGCGAGATGCTGGATCAGGTGCTGGATATTTTCCAGATCAAGCCGGACTATGACCTGAACATCATGCAGCCCCGGCAGACGCTGGCGCTGATTACGGAGAAGAGCCTGCACGGTCTGGACGAGGTCCTCGAGCAGGCCAAGCCGGACATTGTTCTGGTGCACGGCGACACCTCGACGACCTTTGCAGGCGCGCTCGCGGCGTTCTACCACAAGATCCCGGTCGGGCATGTGGAAGCCGGCCTGCGCACCTATGACATATACTCTCCTTTCCCGGAGGAGATGAACCGCAAGCTGACCGGCCAGATCGCAACGCTGCATTTCGCGCCGACCCCGCGCAACCGCGACAACCTCGCGCGCGAGGGCATCACCGAGGGCGTATCCGTTGTGGGCAACACGGTCGTGGACGCGATCCACATGACGGTGAAGCCGGATTTTGCTTTCCGCGACGAGGAACTGCAAAAGCTGGATTTTGAAAACAACCGTGTGGTGCTCGTTACCGCGCACCGCCGTGAAAACTACGGCGAGCCGATGGAGAACATCTGCCGCGCGATCGCGGAGCTGTCCGCGGCGTATCCGGATGTGCACTTTGTCTATCCGGTGCACCTCAGCCCCTATGTGCGTGAGACCGCGGAAAAGTTCCTCGGCGGCAACGAGCGCATCCACCTCATCCACCCGCTGACCGTGGACGAGATGCACAATCTGATGGCGCGCTGCTACCTGATCATGACCGACTCGGGCGGCCTGCAGGAGGAGGCACCCAGCCTCGGTAAGCCGGTGCTGGTGCTCCGCCGCGAGACCGAGCGCCCGGAGGCGATCGAAGCCGGTACGGTCAAGCTCGCCGGTGTGGAGCAGGAGAACATCGTGCGCCTTGCGCGCGAGCTGTTCGACGACCCGAAGGCATACGAAGCGATGGCGCATGCCGTCAACCCCTATGGCGACGGCAAGACCTCGGCGCGTATCCTGCAGGCGATCGAGCACTACTTCGGCCTGCGTGCGGACGGCCCTGCGCCGTTTGCGCCATGAAGCCGCATAAAAACATTTCGACCCCCATGCTCGCTGCCATTGGCGCGGGTGTGCTGGTCGGTCTGCTGTTTTTGAGTTATGTGCTGTCCTCCGGCCTGCTGCACCGGACGGATACCGGGATCGTCCTGCCGGACGGGAGCACGGATGAGCCCGTTGTCAGTCAGGATAGCCATCTTTTGACCGCGCAGAGCGTGGCGGACGTCGAGATCGGGACGGATAACGCGCAGAGCGTGATCGCGTCCCTGACGCGGCCCGAGGCTTACAGCTGTACGATCGAGAACACCCTGTACTATTCCGGCGGCTCGTCCACGCTGCGCTGCCGCCGCTATGCGCAGGGCGATGTTGTGCGCACGGACACGATCGCGGAAGCAGGCTCGGTGCAGAGCACGCTGGTGCGCGACGGCGACACCGCCTATGCCTGGAACGCAGGCGACTACACCGCCTATGAGGGCAAGTGGGGCGACTTCTCGGACGACGCAGCGGCGATGCTGCCCACCTATGAGGATGTGCTCGGCGAGGGGATCACGCTGATCAACGCCGGGCGGCAGGACGTGGATTCCGAACCGTGCATCATGGTTGAGTTTGAGCAGGGCGGCTATCGCTGCGTTTACTATATTTCCGCGGCGAGCGGCCTGCTGAAAACCGCGTCCTTTTACAATGGCGAAACGCTGACCCGCCAGGTAACGGTCAGCAATTTACAGACCGACGCGCCCGACGAGGAGCTGTTCACCTTGCCGAACGGCACATCGGTGCTAGGAGAATAAATCAGACATGTCAGAGTATTTGCAGATATCAGAAGAAATCCGCGCGCTCGGCCGGGAGGCTGAGCGCGAAATCATGCCGTATTTTGCCCGCATCGAGGAGATCTGCGACCGGAATACCGAAAAGGTGCTTGCGGCATTTGCCAAAAACCGCGTGTCGGACAACCTGTTCGCCGGGACAACCGGTTATGGTTACGACGACTACGGCCGCGACACGCTTGACCGCATTTATGCCGATATCTTCGGCACCGAGGCTGCGCTCGTGCGCATCGGCTTTGTCAACGGCACACACGCGCTGTCCTGCGCCATGTTTTCCGCGGCCAAGACCGGGGATACCGTACTTTCGGTCACCGGTCCCGCCTACGACACGCTCCAGAACACGATCACCGGCGACTACTGCGGCAGCATGAAGAGCTACGGCATCGGCTACAGGCAGGTCGATCTCAAGGACGGCGCGCCCGACCTGCCGGCAATCGCTGAGGCGGCAAAGGACGAGAACGTCAAACTGGTGTTCATCCAGCGCAGCCGCGGCTATGCGGTGCGCAAGACCCTGTCCTGCGCGGAGATCGGGGAGATCTGCCAAACCGTGCGGCAGGCAAACCCGCAGACTGCGATCATGGTGGATAACTGCTACGGCGAGTTCGTTGAGGATATCGAACCGACGCAGATCGGCGCGGACATCATTGCGGGTTCGCTGATCAAAAATCCGGGCGGCGGACTGGCCCCGACCGGCGGCTACATTGCCGGCCGTGCGGATTTAGTGGAAAACGCCTCCTATAAACTGACCGCACCGGGCATCGGCGGCGAGTGCGGCTGCACAATGGGGCAGAACCGCCTGCTGTACCAAGGCCTGTTCCTGGCGCCGCACACCACCGCGCAGGCGCTCAAGACCGCGATCTTCTGCGCCAAGGTGATGGAAAAGCTGGGCTACGAGGTCAGCCCCAAGGCGGAGGAGCCGCGCTACGATATCATCCAGACCATCGCTTTCGGCGCGCCCGACCCGCTGCGCCGTTTCTGCGAGGGCATCCAGGCCGGTGCGCCGGTGGACTCGTTTGTGACGCCTGAGCCGTGGGCCATGCCGGGCTACGATGACCAGGTCATCATGGCGGCCGGCGCGTTCGTGCAGGGCGCTTCGATCGAGCTCTCCGCGGATGCGCCGATGCGTGAACCGTATGTGTGCTACATGCAGGGCGGCCTGACCTATTCCTCGGGCAAGGCGGGCATCCTGCTCGCGGCCGAGCGCATCAAAAACCAGAAGTAACCGGCTATGCACCGCCCGTATACGGACGGCGGTTTTATAACGGGGAAGGGAAGCATCAGAGGCGGCAGTCAGCCGCCCTTTTTCTTCGGAATGCAGGTTGCACATGGACTGTTTTCATGGTAAAATACATAAGTTAAGAGACAGAGGTTTGTGCATATGACAATTCTTGGCATTGACCCGGGCTATGGTACGATCGGCTACGGTGTTGTGCGGTTTGACAATATGAAATTCACGCCCGTGCAGTACGGCGCGGCAAAGACTGCGCCCGGACTGCCGATGCACCTGCGGCTGTGCGAGATCTACGATGATATCTGCACGCTGGTCGATACCTTCCATCCGGATGAGGTCGCCATAGAAGAACTCTTTTTCTCGAAAAACATCACGACCGGCATTCAGGTCGCGCAGGCGCGCGGGGTCATCCTGCTGGCGCTCGCGCAGAAGGGCCTGACCCCGGTCTCCTATACGCCCAATCAGGTCAAAATGGCGGTGGTCGGCTACGGCAGCGCGGAAAAGCGGCAGATGATGGAGATGACCAAAAACATCCTGCATCTGACCAAGCTCCCGCGGCCGGACGATGCGGCGGACGCGCTCGCGCTCGCCATCTGCCACGGCCACTCGAGACAGGCAATGCGATACGAGGGTTTGCGTTAATGTTTTATTATGTAGACGGTACGGTCACCGTGCTCAAGCAGGGCCTTGCGGTGATCGACTGCGGCGGTGTGGGCTATGCCTGCCATGCGTCGCAGAATACGATCGGCAAATTGAAAATTGGGACCCGCGCGCGGCTGCTGACTTACCTCAACGTGCGCGAGGATATTTTTGAACTATACGGCTTCATCGACGAGGAGGAGCAGTCCTGCTTTGAGATGATGATCGGCGTTTCCGGCGTCGGCCCCAAAGCCGCGCTGTCTATTCTTTCCGTCGCCCCGCCGGACCGGCTGGCCCTGTCCATCATCACCGGGGACGAGAAAATGCTCATGCAGGCGCCGGGCATCGGCAAAAAGATCGCGCAGCGTATTGTTTTGGAGCTGCGGGATAAAATGAGCAAAGAGCAGCTCGAGACCGCGTCGGCATCCTCGCCCGTGGCGGCGGCTGCGGTATCGGGCGGCGTCAACCATACGCAGGAGGCAGTTGCAGCCCTTATGGTGCTGGGCTATACGCAGGCCGAGGCGCTGCACGCGATGGAAGGGCTGGACGCCGCAGGCATGGATGCGGAGGAGATCATCCGCCAGTGCCTGAAAAAGCTGGTCAAACAGTAAGGGAGTGTTCCTTTGAGCATCGAATTTTCCGGCGGGATGGCAGACGATGAGCGCATCATTTCGACGCGGCAGCTTTCGGAGGACGAAACCGAAAACTCGCTGCGCCCGAAGACGATGGCGGACTACATCGGCCAGACCAAAGCCAAGGAAAACCTGAAAGTATATATCGAAGCTGCCAAGCTGCGCGGCGAGCCGCTTGACCATACGCTGCTGTATGGCCCGCCGGGACTTGGCAAGACCACGCTCGCTGGCATCATCGCCAGCGAGATGGGCGTCAATATCCG
>USLE01000117.1 GCA_900555465.1 uncultured Butyricicoccus sp. | reverse complement strand
GCTGGTAAAAGGGGTGGATCTCGATCTGGTTCACCATCGGCTTGATCTCCTGGTTCATGCACAGGTCCACCAGCCGCTCGGGGGTGAAATTGCTCACCCCGATGGCCCGGACCGCGCCCTCCCGGTACAGCCGCTCCATCGCCCGCCATGCGCCATAGTAGTCCCCAAAGGGCTGGTGGATCAGATACAGGTCGATATGGTCCACCCCCAGCGCCTCCCGCGAGCGGTCAAAGGCCCGCAGCGTTTCGTCATACCCCGCGTCCTGCACCCACAGCTTGGTGGTGACCAGCCATTCCTCTCTGGGCAGCCCGGAGCTGCGCAGGGCCGCGCCCACGGCCGCTTCATTCTCATAGGATGCCGCGGTGTCAAACAGGCGGTACCCTGCCGCGAGCGCATCTGCGACGCACTGCTCACACTCGCCGCTGTCCCGGATCTGAAAGGTGCCGTACCCGATCATCGGCAGTTCGACCCCGTTGTAGAGCGTCCTGCTCTGCATAGCACCACTCCCTCTATTTGGCTTTTTCCTTTTGACAAGTACATTGTAGGCCGGTTTTTGGGCAAAGTACAGTGCCGATTCTGCAAGCTGCTATAACCAAATCGCATACTAAATCTTGTATTCCGAAAACCTGACTGATATAATGGGCAAAGAGGTGGTCGCACATGTTTGAACTCTATCAGCTGGAGCAGCTGCTGGCCGTGGCGGCGTGCGGGACCTTGTCCAACGCCGCAGAACAGCTGCACATCTCCCAGCCGGCGCTCAGCCGCTCCATGCAGCGGCTGGAGGCCGAGCTGCAGGTCTCCCTGTTCACGCGGCAGAAAAACAAAATCGAACTCAATGAAAACGGGCGCATGGCGGTGGACTACGCCCGGAAAATCATGGAGCAGTCTCAGGATATGATCAGCCGCATCCAGGCGTTTGACCGCAGCCAGCGCACGATCCTGTTCGGCGCCTGCGCGCCCGCGCCCCTGTGGGAGATCCCTGCGCTGCTATCCGACCTGTATCCTGAGATGACGATCTCCTCCGAGATACGGGAGAACGATGTCCTGCTGCAGGGCCTGCGGGAGGATGTGTACCAGCTGATCGTCCTGCCGTTCCCCGTGGACGAGCCGGGCATGATCTGCGCGAAATACGGTGAAGAGCATCTGTTTTTCTCTTTGCCGCCCGCGCATCCGCTGTCCGGCAGCAAGGCGCTGTACATGAAGGATCTCAACGGCGAGACCATGCTGCTGCGCAACCGCCTCGGGTTCTGGCGCGAGCTGACCGTCCGGAAGATGCCGGATACCCGCTTTCTCGAGCAGGAGGATGTGGCGTTTGATGAGCTGGTAAAATTCTCCGCCCTGCCGAGCTTTGCAACCGATCTGTGGCTGAACCGGGAGGGCAATCATGTGAACCGCGTCAACATCCCAATTCTGGATGAGGAGGCAAATGTCTCTTATTACTGCCTGTGCAAGCCCGGCGGGCGCACCGACCTGCGCGGTTTTATCAAGTCCATCGGGTGACCGCTCTGCGTTGTTCCCCAAAAACAGCATCCCCCTGCGGGTATCAACCGATACCCGCAGGGGGGATTTCCAAACTTGTTTGCGACAGCCTTGTGGGCAGGCGGTGTCCGCATCCGCCACTCTTACATATACCCGCCCTGTGGTTCGGGCAGGGACTGGTATTCCGGGCTGTTGTGGTACAGCTCGTTCATATACTGCGTAAATTCCCAGAACTGCGCCGCACGTCCGTCTTGTCTGATATAGCTCTGCGCCGTGGAGTCGCCGGTCACCGTATAGGTTGTGCCATTCGCTGTAAAGGTGATTTCATACTCCCGCAGAGGGGCAACGCCCACCTGCGTTCCGTCCGTGGTCAGGTTTTCCGAGGTCAGCTTTTCGTCCCCCAGCCGGTCGAGCGCGCAGGCGCGCACCTTGGCGTAGATCTCCTGCTTGGTCTCGTCCGAAACGGTAAGCTCCGCCTGCGCGGTGCGCTGCCCGTCCGGGCTTACCAGATCCTTTTGCAGCAGCTTTTCGCCCGTGTCGTAGATGTTGATCGCGTCTGCATCGATCCAGTCTTCGTACCGGATCTCGAAATCCGCCGGCATCTCCTCCGGCAGGGCGGACGCCTCTTGTTCCGCGCCGCAGCCCGCGAGCAGCCCGAGCAGCAGCGCCAGCATGGCAATCCTTTTCATACCGATCCCTCCTTTATTTTATTAGACGTGACCTGTGCGCAGAGGTTCCGAAAACATGGGGCAAAATGCAGTGTTTGGCTTTCTTTTTCCGCGGTTTTCCTGTACAATAGGAGCATGGATGAACACAAGCGAAAGGGGAATCATGTTATGTCGATTCAGGAAATCTGCCGCATCGCGCGCAATGAGCAGCTGGGCGACGGCTTATTCCGGCTCGTGCTGGACGCGCCGCAGATCGCGGCCGCGGCGCAGTGCGGCCAGTTTGTACACATCGCGTGCGGGGAGGGCAACATGCTCCGCCGCCCGATCTCGATCTGCCTCGCCGAAAGCGGCGCGCTGCACATCGTATTCCAGGTCAAGGGCAGCGGCACCGAATGGCTGGCCGAACGCAAAGAAGGGGATACGCTCGATGTGCTCGGCCCGCTCGGCCACGGGTTTGACGTGGCGGCGCTCGGCGCAAGGCCGGTCTTTCTCGGCGGCGGCATCGGCGTGCCGCCCATGCTGCAAACTGTAAAGTGCGCCAAGGCCGCGGGTGCGGCGCCGCGCGCGATTCTGGGCTTCCGGAATAAGGGCGCGGTCATTCTGGAGGAGGACTTCCGCGCCGTGTGCGAGACCTTTGTCACGACCGACGACGGCTCCTACGCCCGCCACGGCTTTGTGACCGATGTGCTGAAAGAGCTTGTAGCGGACGCGACCGGCGTCGCCGCCTGCGGCCCCAAGCCCATGCTGAGGGCGATCGCCGCCATCGCAAAGCAGGCCGGCCTGCCCTGTCAGGTGTCCATGGAGGAGCGCATGGGCTGCGGCATCGGCGCGTGCCTGGTGTGTGCGTGCGCGCTCAAGGCGGAAAACGGCGAAACCAGATACGGGCACGTCTGCAAGGACGGCCCGGTGTTCAACGCAGAGGAGGTCGAGTGGTAATGGCGGATCTGAGAGTCAATTTCTGCGGCGTCGCGCTCAAAAACCCGGTGACGACCGCTTCCGGCACGTTCGGCTTCGGCCATGAGTACGGCGAGTTTTTCGATCTGTCGCGGCTCGGCGGCATCGGCGTCAAGGGCCTGACCCCGACCGAGCGCCTCGGCAACCCCGCGCCCCGCATCGCGGAGACCCCGTCGGGCATTTTGAACTGCGTGGGCCTGCAGAACCCGGGCATCGACCGCTTCATCGCGGAGCAGATCCCCTTCCTGCGGCAGTACGACACCGCGATCATCGCCAACGTATCCGGCAACACGGTCGAGGAGTACGAGGGCATGGTCGAGAAGATCTCGGACGCGGACGTGGATCTGATCGAAATGAACATCTCCTGTCCGAACGTCAAGTGCGGCGGCATGGCGTTCGGCACCCAGCCGGACATGGTCACCGAGGTGGTCTCGGCGGCGAAGAAAAAAGCGAAAAAGCCGCTCATCGTCAAGCTGTCCCCCAATGTGACCGACATCACCGAGATCGCGCGCGCCGCGGTGGCCGCGGGCGCGGACGCGCTCTCGCTCATCAACACGCTGCTCGGCATGCGCATTGATATTGAGACCCGACGCCCCATCCTGTCCAACGTGATGGGCGGCCTGTCCGGCCCGGCGGTGTTCCCGGTCGCGGTGCGCATGGTGTACCAGGTGCGAAAAGCGGTCGATGTGCCGATCCTCGGCATGGGTGGCATCCGCACGGGCAAGGACATTGTCGAAATGCTGCTCGCGGGCGCGGACGCGGTCGCGATGGGCACGGTGATGTTCGCCGACCCGATGGCGCCGGTCAAGGCGCTCGCGGAGCTGGAGGCTTGGATGGACGCGCACGGCGTCAAATCCGTCCGCGAGCTCTCCGGCGCGGTGGAGGTTTAAGGCATGACCACGGTCTACATCATCCGCCACGCGGAGGCCGAGGGCAACGTCTACCGCCGCTGCCACGGGCAGTACGACAGCCTGCTCACCCCGCGGGCATATGAGCAGCTGCCCTGCCTCGCGAAGCGGTTCGAAAACGTGCCGCTCGACGCGGTATACGCTTCCGACCTGTTCCGCGCGCGCACGACCGCAAAGGCGGTCGCGGAGGCGCACGGGCTGACCGTCGAGATCCGCCCGGTGCTGCGCGAGATCGATATGGGCGACTGGGAAGACGTGCCGTGGGCTGAGCTGCCCCGCCTGTGGCCCGAGGAATACGCGGTCTGGCGCGCGCGCCCGTGGGACGCGGTGCCGCCGCACGGCGAGAGCGTCATGCAGGCCGGGCGGCGCATGCTGGACGGCGTGCGCGGCTTGGTGCGTGAAAACGAGGGCAAGTCGATCGCGGTCGTGACACACGGCTCGGCGATCCGCGGCGCGCTGACCATTGCGCACGGCTTTGCGCCCGAGCAGATGGGCGAGATCGGCTGGGGCGACAACACCTGCGTGGCGAAATTCGAGTTCGACGGGCCGGACAAGCTCGAGGTCGTGTACGAAAACGACGCCTCCCACCTGCCGCAGCAGCTGTCCACCTTTGCGTCCATCGGCTGGACGGACAACAAGGGCGTGCCCACGACCCCGCAGATCTGGTTCCGCCGCGCGGACCCGATGGATACAGCAGACGCGGACAAGATCGTCGCCTTTATGCGCGAGCTGCACCGCAATGCCTACGGCACGGACGCGAATCTCGACCCGGACGCGCTGCTGCGCGACGTCGAGCGGGCGCAGCGCATGAGCCCGCGCTCGGTGACCTTCGGGTGTCTCGAGAGCGGCGAGGAGGTCGCGCTCATCTATCTCAAGACGTTTTACGACGACGAGCCGGACGTGGGTCTGGTCGGCGGCTTCTGCATCGACGAGACTTACCGCGGCTGCGGCCTCAGCGGGCAGATCCTCGGGCAGGCAATCAGCGTGTACCGCATGCTCGGCCGGACGTACTTATGCGCGCACGCGGCGGAGAAAAACGCCCGCGCGCAGGGCTTCTACCAAAAATTCGCCTTCGAGCAGCGCGGCACATATCAGGACGAAAACGGCCTGCATTACCGCATGTTCAAGAAGATCGGCATTGATTAAAGGATTTGCAAGGGCGCTCCACGCTGCGTGGAGCGCCCTTCTTCTGCGTCTCGGTTGCGGCGGGGCGGCAAATCGGCTATACTGGAACCAGAGAAAGGCAGGTGGGAGAGATGGATGCAAAGAAAACCGGCGCGCTCATTGCGGAGCGGCGCAAGGCGCTCGGCCTGACGCAGAAGGAGCT
>USLE01000116.1 GCA_900555465.1 uncultured Butyricicoccus sp. | reverse complement strand
TCATCGGATTCGGTCTCCATCGTCTGCTCGTCTTCCTCCGGCGTCTTGTCCTTGTGCTGGAACATAAAATAAATGACAAATAAAGCACCGCCGACACAGATAAAGATATCTGCCACATTGAATACCGGGAAATTAATCAGCCTGAAATCAAACAGGTCGACAACAAAGCCGTGTACCACGCGGTCGATTGCATTCCCGAGTGCGCCCGCAATGACCAGCACCAGCGACCAGCGGCCCAAACTGGTTTGAATCCAGTTTTTGCTGAGTGCAATCAAAATCGCGATCGTGATCACAACTGCCAGAACCACGAAGATCCACCGCGAATCAAACTGCGAAAACAGGCTGAACGCCGCGCCGCGGTTTTCCACATAGGTCAGATGGAACACATTTTCTATCAGCGGGATGGTATGCTGTGCCTGCAGACTGGTGAACGCCCAATATTTTACCACCTGATCGAGCGCGATCATCAGCAGCGCAGCAATAATATATAACGGCATATCTTGAAAAACTCCTATCGCTCAAAAAGGGGAACAGAATGTTCTGTTCCCCTTCCCTTTTATTTAGCCAACAACCTTGGCGCAGCGGTCACAAAGCGCGGGATGCTTTGCGTCCGTACCAACCGACTTGGACTGCTTCCAGCAGCGCAGGCACTTCTCGCCCGCCGCGCGGGAAACCGCAATCGTCAGGCCGGGGAAATACTCGCTCGCCATGCCCTCGCCCGCGCCGGCAGCAACAGCCAGCTCGGAAACGATGCACAGGTCAGCCAGATCCTGACCGCAGCCATTGAGGAATGCTGCGGCTTCCTCGTCCGCATAGACGGTAACGCTCGCTTCCAGCGGCTTGCCGATGGTCTTCGCATTGCGCGCACCCTCGAGCGCCTTGTTCACGTCGTCGCGGAATGCAGCGAGCTTTGCCCACTTCTCACGCTGCTCTTCGGTGAAGGACAGCGTCTCGTCGACGAGCGGCATCTCGTTGTAAGCCACGTTGCGCGCGTCATCCTCCGCTGTATGCGGCATAGCCTGCCAGATCTCGTCTGACGTGAAGCAGAGGATCGGGGACAGCATGCGCACCAGCGCGCTCAGGATATGGTACATTGCAGTCTGCGCGGAGCGGCGGCTCAGGCCGGCGGTCTCATCGCAGTACAGACGGTCCTTGATCACATCCAGATAGAAGTTGGACATATCGACCACGCAGAAATTGTGGATCGCATGGAACACCGTATGGAACTCGTACGTCTCATAGCCCTCGCGCACCTTGACGACGAGATCGTTGAGCTTCATCAGCGCCCACTGATCCAGCTCCGGCATGTCCGCATATGCGACCAGATCGGTCTTGGGATCGAAATCAAACAGGTTGCCGAGCATGTAGCGCGCAGTGTTGCGGATCTTGAGGTAGTTCTGCGACAGATGCTTCAGCATGTCCTTGGAAATGCGCATATCCTGACGGTAATCCGAGGACGCGACCCACAGGCGCATCACGTCTGCGCCGTACTGGTTCAGGATATCATCCGGCGAAATGCCGTTGCCGCGCGACTTGGACATCTTCTGGCGCTCTTCGTCCACGATCATGCCGTGGGTGATGACCGTCTTATACGGCGCCTTGCCCTGTGTGGCGATCGAGGTCAGCATGGACGACTGGAACCAGCCGCGGTACTGGTCGTTACCCTCGAGGTAAACGTCAACCGGCGTGGACTGGCCTTCGCGGTTCTCAATGACTGCACGCCAGGAGGAACCCGAGTCAAACCACACGTCCATCGTGTCGGTTTCCTTCTCGAAATCGCCGCAGCCGCATTCACACTTGATATCTGCGGGCAGGATCTCGGACGGATCCATATCAAACCAGGCGTTCGAGCCCTTTTCGCGGAACAGGTCGGCAACGATCTTGATGGTCTGCTCGTTGACCAGCGGCTTGCCGCACTTCTTGCAGGTGAAGATCGGGATCGGCACGCCCCAGACACGCTGGCGGGAAATGCACCAGTCCGAACGCTCACGGATCATCGAGGTCATGCGCTCCTCGCCCCAGGCAGGGATCCACTGGATCTGCTCGCAGGCCTTGACCGCATCGTCCTTGAGCGCATCCACCGAGCAGAACCACTGCTCAGTCGTGCGGAAGATGATCGGGTTCTTGCAACGCCAGCAGTGCGGATAGCTGTGCACGATCTCCTCGATCGCGAGCAGCGCGCCGCATGCCTTTAGGTCCTCCAGAATGACCGGCGTGGACTTCTCATAGTACATACCCGCGTACTTGCCCGCGTCCTCGGTCGTCATGCCCTTGCCGTCGACCGGAACGATGATCGGGATGTTGTACTTCTGGCAGACGACAAAGTCATCTGCACCGAAGCCCGGCGCGGTATGGACACAGCCGGTACCGGCATCCAGCGTAACATGGTCGCCGCAGATGACAATGCTCTCACGGTCCATGATCGGGTGCTTGGTGCGCATCAGCTCGAGGTCGGAGCCCATCAGGGTGCCGAGCACTTCCCAGGAGTCGATCTTTGCCGCCTGCATGACAGCCTCGACCAGCTCCGTGGCGAGCACATAGATGTCGCCCGACGGAACCTTGACCAGATCATATTCAAACACCGGATTGACCGAGATCGCAAGGTTGCCCGGCAGGGTCCAGGTGGTGGTGGTCCAGATCACAAAGTAGACATTGTCCAGGCCGCCGGTGATGGTGGAAATCTTGCCGCCCTTGTCGTCGGTCACATGGAACTTGACGTAGATAGACGAGCACGGCTCATCCTGATACTCGATCTCGGCTTCGGCGAGCGCGGTCTCGTCGTGCGGGCACCAGTAAACCGGCTTCATGCCCTTGTAGATATAGCCTTTTTTGGCCATCTCGCCGAAGATCTCGATCTGCGTGGCCTCATAATCATGGGTCAGCGTCAGATACGGACGATCCCAGTCGCCGATCACGCCCAGACGCTTGAACTGCGTGCGCTGGGTGTTGACGTGGTCATGTGCAAATTCCTCGCACTTGGAGCGGAACTCCGCAGTGGAGACCTTGTCGCGGTCCATGCCGTATGCCTTGATCGCCTGACGTTCAATCGGCAGGCCGTGGGTATCCCAGCCCGGGATGTACGGCGCCTGATAGCCGAGCATATTGCGCGAGCGCAGGATAAAGTCCTTGAGGATCTTGTTGAGCGCATGGCCCATATGCAGATTGCCGTTGGCATACGGAGGGCCGTCGTGCAGAACGAAGAGCGGCTTGCCCTCGTTCTTCTTCATCAGCTCGTGATAGAGGTCGTCCTTTTCCCAGCCCTCCAGAAAGCCCGGCTCACGCTTGGGCAGGCCGGCGCGCATCGGGAAATCGGTTTTGGGAAGGTTGATGGTATTATTGTAATCCTGCTGCATTGTGCAGTGTTCAGTCCTTTCGATTATGGCTTTACTTTACTTCCTTGGGATCATAGTCGGCGCCGAATTTCAGCTCGCCGAAATCAAATTTGCGGGTCGCATCCTCAACCGGCGCATCCGCTTTTTCCTGCGGCTCTGCCGCAGCGGGCTGCGCCTGCGTCGCATCCTGCGCGGGAGCGGCCTGCTGTGCCTGCTCCTGCGGGCGGACCAGATGCTCAGCCTTTGCCAGTTCGACCAGCGCCTTTGCCTGCGCCTGATATACCGCAGATACGCGCGCGATGAATTCAACCGTGCTCTTCCTTGCCGCTTCCAGCTTCTGGGCCTCGGTGTCGATCTCCGCCTGGGTGGTCTTGAGCTTGCTGGCGGACTCGCTCTTAGCGTTGGCGAGGATGGTGTCCGCCTCCTGCTTTGCCTTGGCTACCATGCCGTCCGCTTCCTGCTTGGCGCGGTCAAGGGTCTCCTCCGCGATGGAAAGCACACGGCCCATGTTGTTCTCACGGCCGCGGTACTCCTCGATCTTATCGACCAGGACCTTCATCTTTGCCTTGAGCGCAGCATTTTCCTTCTGCATTGCCGCAAATTCCTCTGCAACACGCTCAAGGAAGGTATCGACGGACTTCATATCATAGCCGCCGAAAACCGCTTTTTCAAAGCCGATTTCCTGAATCTCCTGCACAGTCATATGGATCTCCTCCGTTATATTCTATCTTTTTCCTTACTTACGGGAAAAATGGCCGGGCAAACCACCCGACCACTTGTTTTGCTGCTTGTCCGGCAGACTAAAGCATATACAAAACCTGTTCCAACGCAACCAGCACCATAAACGATAACAGAAACGCAAAGTCGAACGGACTGTTCCGCAATGCGTCGACACGGCTGAGCAGATTGCGGAACGGCTGGATCAGCGGTTCGGTAGCAAGGCACAGGAATTCGTATATCTTCGATCCGCTGCCCTGCACAAACCAACTCATGACAGCCCGTGCAAAGAACAAAAATTCCAGAATACGCAGCAGGCTGCTTACCAAATATACTACGATTGTATTCACTGCTGCACGACCTTAAAAGTACATGCCGCTGCTTTCCAGTTCATCGATCAAGTCCCCCATGATGTCTACATTATAGGGGGTGATGATGTAGGTGCTGTTTGCCACCTTCTTGATCTTACCCTCGTTGGCATATGCAACGCCGCTGAGGAAGTCGACCAGACGGCGCGCTACATCCTTGTTGGTCTGCTCCAGATTGAGCACAACCGTGCGCTTGTCTTTCAGATGGTCGGCGATCTCCGCCGCGTTTTCAAAGCGGTCCGGCTTGACCAGAACCACTGCCAGCTGGGTCGTTGTATTGATATTAACCACCTTGTTGCCGCGGCGGGATACGGGCGGCTCGGTGGATGCACTGTCGTATGAGCGGTCATAGGATCTGTCGTAGGACGACGATGCGCTCATTACAGGTTCTTCGCTGCGCTGCCGGGGCATTTCCTCCTCGTACTCGTCCTCGACATCCTCGCCCTTAACCCAATCTATGAAGCCTTTGATCGAACCCATGCAACGTTCCTCCTTATGTTTTAGGGCGAAACGATCTGATACGGACGCGCACCAAAAATCGCCGTGCCGATGCGAACCATGTTTGCACCGCACGCAATCGCCGTTTCGAAATCATTTGTCATACCCATAGACAAATAATCCATATTTACATTATCGTATTTTTTCGTCAAAATGTCAACAAATACTTGATGCATTTCATTGAAATAGCTTAAATTTTTCGATGTTTCATCCGCAATCGGCGGGATCGCCATCAATCCGCGAATACGCAGCGATTCTTTTTCGCTCAGGCGGGCGATGGTTTCGTCCAGCTCCTCGAGCGGCAGGCCGCTCTTTGCCGCTTCCCTGCCGATGTTGACTTCAAGCAGGATGTCCTGCCTTACGCCGTGCTTTGCTGCTTCCTTTGCGATCGCCTCGCCGAGATGCAGCGACCCCACCGACTGGATCAGCGAAACCTTACCGATCAGATATTTGACCTTATTGGTCTGCAATGTGCCGATA
>USLE01000115.1 GCA_900555465.1 uncultured Butyricicoccus sp. | reverse complement strand
CAGCCGCATCAATTTATCCTCTGACGGCATGCGGCTGCCGGAGATATATTTATGGATCGTCGGGCGGTCAATCCCGGTTGCCTGCGCAATCCGGCTTATACTTACGCCGCTTGCGTCCACAAGGCTTTTCAGCATCTGACCGAATCTGGGCATACCCCGATCAGCCCCTTCATTCATTTTTCGGTGCGAATCTCTTCACATGGTTACCAATTTTTATTCTAGCATTCGGTGTCAATTATTGTCAACCGGAAACACGGCTGCCGATGGCGATACAGAGATTCGCCGGGAAAAGGATGGTGAGCGCTTGAAAAGCGTTGTTGGTGACGACAAAATGCCACAGCCGCAGCGCAACCAGCCGATGATTATAAAAACCCTGCTGCGCGGAAATCCATGCAATCAGGATTTCATGCGCAGCAGGGCTTGCTTTATATATCAGCTGAGATGTGCGCCGATAGGGGACGGGTGCCTGGCGGTTTACTGCCCCTGTGCGTGGCGCCGCTGTCCCCTGCCGTGTCCTGCGCCGCTGCCATGATGCCCACCAGCGGACGAAGCACCGGTGCCCTGCGTCTGGATCGTATCGTCGCCGGACAGGGCGGCGATGCGGTCGCGGATCTCCCGCATGGTCATCCCCTGAATGTCCTCCGGGGTGACCGAGGGATCAAGCTCGTGCAGCTCGAGATAGGCGCGGTATTTGCCGCAGGACAGACCCGCCGCATGGGCCGCCGCGGCGACCTCCATATTGTCCGCATAGCAATGGGTGTTGCGGTATCCCGCGGTGCAGGCCTGCACCTGCGAGAGCATCTCGCTGCTTTTCTGTTCGTCCGACCCGAATACGGCGATGGATACCGCCGCATCCTCCGCAGTATAGGGCGCAAAGGCGTCGCTGTCCAGAATGAGGGTCAGCGCTTGCGCGTAGTCCATGTATTTGACATCTACCGCATCGGCGAGCGCAGCGCCGTCCTCGTTGTAGCCCTCGACCGAAACGACCTTGTCAAACCGGTTGACGCCCAGCTCGAGGGATGGGTTGACATCAATGCTGATGATCGCGGAGGGGGTGAAATACGTGTGGTACCCGCCCCAGCCCGCCAGCAGCACGAGCAGGCAGCAGGCCAGCGCGGGGACAAGCCGCATCCGGCCGGACAGGTGTCGATGCCTACGGCCCTGCGCCTCGCGGGCGAGATAGGCGCGCGTCTGCGCTTTCAGATCTTCATCTGCGTGGATCTCATCAAACGCCGCCCGGATCTTGTCATACATCGCCCTCACCTCCCAGTGTTTCGCGCAGCTGCTGTCTGGCGCGGCCCAGCAGCGTGTAAACCGTGTTGACGTTTTTCCCCAGGATGCGGCCGATCTCGGGCGCGGAATAGCCCTCGTAATAGTGCAGGTAGATCACATCCCGGTACTTCTGCGGCAGCGACAGTACCGCCTCGACGACCTCGCGGTGATCCGGGGCGAGCGCCGCCGGCTGCTCCAGCACTTCGTCGAGGGAAACCGTGCGGCTGCGGAAAAAGCTCTTGAGCAGGTCCTTGCAGGCATTGATCGTGACGCGGATCAGCCATGCCTTTTCATGCTCTGCATCCGCAAAGGGCTCGGTGTGCAGGGCATATTTGAGGAATACGGTCTGGAAAATATCCTCGGTGTCGGCATGGTTTTTGAGATGGAGCATGCAGAGCCGTCGGACGGTATCCGCATACCGTTCGATCGCCTCGTTGATCTCCTGTTCCTTCCGCATCGCAAGATCCCACCCACTGTTGTGTTATCTTCTGTATCCTCTGCCCATGCCGCGGCCAAGACCGCAGCGGCTGCCGTCAAAATGATCGCACACGCCGTCGCCGTCGGCATCAACGTAATTTGCACCTGCGCCGCAGTTGTCGCAGAGACCGTCCCCGTCCGCGTCATAGCGGCAGGATGCGCCCGCAGCCGGGCAGCTGCTGTTCCAGCCTGCATGCCGTCCCCAGCCGGGGCCGGCGGCGAATGCACCGGTCACACCGATGGTCAGCAGCAGCGCTGCGGCCAATATACCAGTCCGTACCTTTTTCATACTCGTTGCCTCCTTCTGTTGTGCAGCAGTGTTTTCCGTCTTCATTCATAACACGACCGGGAAAGGGCAATCCATTCAAAAAGAAAAAATAAATTTTGCAAAAAAGCACGCAGGGCAGAGACGCGGTAAAACCGGAGGGGCGGGCGCGAAGGCCGCCTTTTTTGCGGTGCTCATACCTCTTGGATGATCTCCGCATACCGGCGGAACCCGTCCTCGTCTTCCTGCGGGTATACATAGCCGGACTGTTCCGCAACGAACTGCGCGGTCTGATGAAATAATGCGCAGGAGGCGTCGATGGCGTTCCAAAAGTGGGCATAGCTGCTGCCCGGGTGCGTTGCGCAGTATTGCAGGTAGATTTGCGCCGGCAAATACGTTTTAAAATACTTATTGAGCTTGCCGCAGGAAACCGAATAATCGGTGCGAACCCCGATATACCAGCCCAGCATTTTTTGCAGCATGCTGTGCGCGAGCGTGTGGTAGGTGGTCATGGCAAAGGGGAGCTCGTCTCTTGCGATCCCCTTGACCACATCGCACAGCGACCAGAAAAACGTGTTGCAGCAGCCGCGGAACTGCCTGGCCGTCGGCGGGGTCACATGAAAATCCTCGTCGGTCGGGGGCGGCAGCTGGGGCAGGCAGCCGGTTTTATCCAAAAGCGGCACGAACAGCTTGTTGCGGTTTATGCCTTTTTCCATTGCCTCTACGGTTTCGACGCCGATATCAATGCGGTTGCCATCCTCAAACAGCAGCAGCCAGGAATAGCTTTGCTCATAATGGCTGCGGATGCCGAAACGGTCCCCGTAGCCGAAGTCATCGTTCTGCTCCTGTTTTAAGATGATTTTCCCGAATCCGTCCATCCATGACGGGTCGGCGATAAAGCTCCGGGTCTCCCGAACCACATACATGATATCAAAATCCTGATACCGATCCTTCGGCACATGCGGATTGGTCCGCGACCCTTTCAGATAGGCCGCTAAAACCCTGTCGTCCGTTTTTGCCGTATGGAGGATCAGGTCCATCATTTCTGTTTCTGTGCGCAATGTTACAGTCCTCCTGTGTATGCAGTCGTTGTGCGTTCCTGCCGCTTGCTGCGGCTGTTTTTTCTCATTGATGCCCCCGCCCAGTTCACCGCTTGACCGGATGGTAATCGTTCCGCCAGGATACGGAAGAAACCGAATAGGGAATGGCCTGATGGGAGGAGGCAGTCACCTGACGGCTGTCCAGATCGAGCGTGAAGGTATGACGGTAGATCAGGCAGTTTTTATCCGCCGGGTTGTTGTTGCCGCCGAACACCAGGTTCCCCAAGGAATAGGCGATCTGCTTGCCTTTATAGGTTTCCACCTCCTGCACGACGTGCGGATGGTGGCCGATGACCAGATCCGCGCCCTGATCGATGCAGTAGTGCCCGATCGCCTGCTGGGTGGGATCGCTGTGGTAGGAGCGTTCGATCCCCCAATGGTAGTTGAATACGATGAGCTCCGCGCCGCGCTCGCGCAGCGAGCGGATCGCATTGTCGATAAACTGCTTCTGTGCGCTGTCGAACGACCAGCCGACGTTGGAGGCAAAGCCGATCCGCACGCCCTTGACGGTCACGATCGGCATGCGGTCGTAGGCCGAGACGTGGACATAAGGGGACAGGTAGCGCACGGTATCGTCGTAGCCGCGCTGTAAGTAATCCATCGAATGATTGTTGGCGAGCGAAACCACGTCAATGCTGCCGGCATCCAGCACTCTGGCATATTCCGGCCGGCCTTTGAAGACAAACGTCTTATTCGCGTGCGCGGTGGCATTGGTCAGCGTGCCCTCGAAGTTCACCATCGTCAGATCGTCGTCGAAGAACTCCGGGATGCCGGAAAAGAAAAACGCCGCGCCCTTGTTGTCGTACATTTCGTCGAATGAGCCGCTGTATGCGAAATCATGCCCGCGCCCGAGCGTGCAGTCGCCGCCGAAGGTGAGCGTGAGCGTCACGCTGTCGTACCCCGGCGCGCTGCGCCAGCCCTCTGCAACGTCCGTAATTTGCAGCGAGCTTTGCATGCGCCCGATGGACAGGATCGCCTGCTCGATCGTGTAGCTGTCCTGCGGGGAGAACCTGCCGCCCGAACCGCCCATAACAGCCTGCCCGGAAAGGTCGGTGCGGCCGGAAACATATTTGACCGACTCGACCGCCCAGCGCGGGATCGCATAGCTGTCCGTAAACTGCTGCGGCTGGAGGTTGGCTTCGGTCCGGCCGAGCACGCCCATGCACCGCTGCATCATGGCTGCGGCCTCGGCGCGCGAGACCTTGTCATCCGGACGGAACAGCCCGTTCGCCCCGTTGACGATCCCGAGCTGCGCCGCGGTTTCAATATATACGCTCTGCGTGTCCGAAAAACTGCCGGAGACAACGGGCGGCAGCCCGCCGTCGAGCGGGTCGCCGTTTGCGGCCCCGGCTGCTTCGCTGCCGGGTTCTGCTTCGTCTGTTGCAGGGGAGATATCCTCTGCTTCGCTGTCAGTCACCGCATCATCTGCCGCAGGGAGGGTATCCTCTGCTGGGCTGTCGGTTGCCTCCGGGTTTTCCGCAAGGGGCGCTTCCGCTTCTTCGCTGCCGGCTGTCGGATCGTCCGTTTCAGGGGAGGCATCCTCGACGGCATCGCTGTCGGCCGCTGGGTCGTTTAATTCGGGCGGCGTTTGCTCGGGATCGGCAGGCGCCGCTTCGCCCGGATCGGCGGGATCCGTGCCATTCTCTTCCGCGCCGTTTTCCGTGTCCGACGGATCCTCTGCGGGTACCAGCGGGACCTGCTCCAGCTGGATGCCGAGCTGCCCTGCCAGATCAGCCAGCGTGGTCTGCTGCTCGCCGATGACGAGATCCACGGTCAGGCGCGCCATCTGCGCGCGGGTGATCGGTATGGTATAATCCGTACCCAGATCAAACCCGTCCGAAACAGCCCCGCTTTCATAAGCGGCGGCTACGCCCTCCTGCGCCCAGTAGCTCATCGTGATCCCAGAACCGTCCCACGCGCCCGCCTGTGGCCCGGTCAGTGCGGCCGAGAGCACAAAGGCACAAACTGTTTTCCGCATCATGCAGCACCCCTCTCTGTTTCATAGTATCAAGGTACTATATTCCGGGCGATATTGCAAGGGGGTTCACAGGGCTGTTAAAAGGCGGTGCGCTTATGGGGCGGGGGATAGGCCTCGGCGCCGCATTGGTGCTGCTTTATAAAGAAGCTGAGACAAAAAATGAGGCGAGCTTTTTCGGGCTGGAAAAGCTCGCTTTTTTACCCGCCCGCGTGGACGGCAAATGATAGGAGGGATTTTGCAAATTAGAAGTAAACGATAAACCATGCGTACCTTGTCAGGGATCTACAGATATAGGACAATAAA
>USLE01000114.1 GCA_900555465.1 uncultured Butyricicoccus sp. | reverse complement strand
GGCTTTTTTCATTCAAATGAGAATTTTCAGCAGTTCTCCATGATCGCCTTGACAGCGGTTTTGGTGTCGGTCGACGGGAACAGCTCGTAGCCCACGCGGCCGGTGTAGCCGCATGCCTCGAGGTGGCGGATGACCTTCTTGTAGTTGATCTCGCCCGTGCCCGGCTCATGGCGGCCCGGCGCGTCCGCAACATGGATGTGGCCGAAGCAGTCCGCGTAGTTGGTGATCGTGTCGCAGATGCAGCCCTCGTTGATCTGCATGTGGTATACGTCATACAGCAGCTTGAGGCGCGGCGAACCGATCAGGCGCACGATCTCCGCGCCCATCTGGGTGGTCGCGAGGAAGTTGCCGACGTGGTCGGTGGTGATGTTGAGCGCTTCGAGGTTGAGGTTGATCTCCTCGGCCTCTGCGATCTTCGCGCACTCGAGCAGCATGTCGTACATCGAGCAGAGCTTGACCGTGTGGGAGAGGTTGTCGTAGTGGTTGACAACGATGCCGCCCTCGCCCAGCGCGTTGGAGTGGATGGTCACGCTGGAAGCGCCGACCTTCTTCGCCGCCGCAATGGACTGCTTGAGGTAGTCGATGTACTTTTCCTTGTGGGTCGGGTCGACGAGCGAGAAGTCCGCGTCGCCGTTGAAGCCGGAAATCGCGATGCCGGCCTTTTCCGCAGCCGCGCGGGTGGCGTCCAGATCACGGATGCGCCAGTCCCAGAACTCAACAGCCTCAAAGCCGTCGTCCTTGGCGGCTTGGAAACGGTCCAGCCAGTCCAGCTCAGTATAAAGCGTGTCGATGCACGCGCATTTTCTCAGTGCCATAGTAGTTTCCTCCCAGGGTTTTCAGGATATTGTAAATGGTATCATGGACAAGTCCATGATACCATTTACTTTTTGTTTCTTCAAGCAAGTTTCGGGCAGATTCCCTGAATTTGCTTACTCAATTTCGGAGATCTTGACTGGGCGGCCCTCATGCAGGGACTTGGTAGCAGCCGCTGCCATCAGTACCGGATACAGGCCGTCCTCACCGGTGACCGGGGTCTCCTTGTCGTTGACGACCGCGTCGGCGAACGCCTGCATCTCTGCAACGAACGCGCCGGTGTAGCGGTCCCACATGACCTGATATGCCGTGCCGTGCACCGCGCCGTCCGCCGTGGAGAGAACAGCGGTGTTCGGGGTGTCGTTCTGGTCCTCGGCGCAGCCTTCCGAGCCGAATACCTCGACGCGCTGGTCGTAACCGTAAACCGCCTTGCGGCTGTTGTCGATCACGCCGATGGCGCCGTTTTCGAACTTCAGCGTAACGATCGCGGTGTCCACGTCGCCCGCCTCGCCGATGCCGGGATCAACCAGCACGGAACCGATCGCATTGACCTCGGTGACCTCGCTGCCGGCCAGGAAGCGCGCCATGTCGAAGTCGTGGATCATCATGTCATAGAAGATACCGCCGGAAACCTTGACGTAGGATACCGGGGGCGGCTCCGGGTCGCGGGAGGAAATCTTAACGATATTGACCTTGCCGACCTTGCCGTCGCGCACCATGTCGTATACGGCACGGTGGTTGTGGTCAAAGCGGCGGCAGAAACCGATCTGGAGCTTTACGCCGGCTTCCTTGGCCGCGTTGATCGCCTCGTGCACCTTGTTCAGATCATAGTCGATCGGCTTCTCGCAGAAGATGTGCTTCTTGGCGTGCGCCGCCTCGATGATGTACTTGGAGTGGGTGTCGGTCGAGGAGCAGATGAGCACTGCTTCGATCTCGGGGTCACTCAGGATGTCGTTTGCGTCCTTGGTGCAGTTCGGGATGCCGTACTGCTTGGCGAACGCTTCGGTCTGCTCGTTCATGAACGGATCTGCGATCGTCTTGATTTCCATCTCGGGTACGAACATCGAAATGTTCTTGGCATGTACCTTACCGATGCGGCCTGCGCCGATAATGCCTACTTTCATGTCGATTCTCCTTTTTGAGGTGTTCCTGTAGGGGATAAAGAGAGGTTAAGAGAGCTGCTCAAAGGAGCGTAAAAGAAAAGTTATAAAAGCTCAAAGCATCCTAATTCGATCTTTAAAACGGACGTTGGAGCGAATCCTGTTTGAAGATGAAAAAGGAGAATGGTGCAATCATGCGTTTTCTGTTACGCCAGCCATTCAGCAAAGCTGTCGATACGCTCCTGGGCATTGTCTGCGGTGATGATCGATGTACCGGTATCAACATCGCTGTACTCTTCGCCCTGGAGGCACTTAACCATATTTTCAACAGCCTTGTAGCCGATGTCGAAGTTATTCTGCGCAGCAGACATGGTCAGGTTGCCGGCAAGAATTGCTTCGCAGGCGGACTGCTGGCCGTCGAAGCCGAGGAAGATGGTGTTGGCGTAAGCCGGGTTATCGGCAGCGGTGCGCGCCGCGGCGATCGCCATATCGTCGTTATTGGAGCAGATGATGGCAATGCCGTCCGGGTAGCGGCTCATGATGCCGTTCATCGCGTCAACAGCCTTGGTAGCGGTTGCGTCAGCGTACTGCACGTCTCCAGCCAGCCACTCTGCGCCGGCTTCGGTGAAGCCTTCTTCATAGCCTTCCATACGGGCGGTGTTGGTTGCGTCGCCCTGTACGCCGGCGATCTCAATTGCCTTGATCTCGTCCCAGCCGGCAGCCTTGGCAGCCTCTACAGCGGCGATTGCGCCTTCCTTGGCGGCGTTCTTGTTGCCTGTGCCGATGAAGGCCAGGCACTTGTCGGAGTCAATGTCGGTATCGAACGCCATAACCGGACGGTCGATGTCCGCGATCAGGCTGGCAACGGAATCAGACTGCAGCGGCGCGATCAGATAGCCGTCATACGTGTCGTCGGACAGGTCGGTCTTGATCATGTTGACCTGCTCCTGATAGCTGGTCTCAGACGGAGGCCCCTTGATGGAGAGTTCGGAAATCAGGTCCGGATGCTCCTCAGCATACGCTTCCGCGCCGGCCTGGATGACCTTCCAGAACTCGGAGGAGTTGGTCTTGAGGATCATGCTGATGCGGTAGCCGCCTTCGCCTTCAGCAGAGGGGCCGCCTTCTTCGGCCGCAGCGGGATCCTCGCTGGTGCTGCATGCTGCCATGCTCAGCATCATGGTACCTGCCATCAGGGCTGCAAACAATCTTTTGGTTTTCATCTCGATACTTCCTTTCCAAATGAAATGTGTGCGTTTGCGTGCTCTGTGCTTTTATGTGTTTATTATAAGGCTGAGGGTGGGGACTGTCAACTGGAATTTACGCAGGTCCAAGTGTTACGCATTGTGCGAAATGAAAGCAAAAATTATAAAATGACGGGATATTTGCTGAAATTTTCAAAGTAATTGGTAAAATAAGTTTTTAAAATGCAAATGTACAGATTTTTCGCAGCTAAACTTGTATATATTTTACATAGCCTGTTGCGGATAAAATAGGTTCCATGTGAACAAAGGACAATGAAATGCCGGGATTCGGCGCGGGAGAGAGGGGTGCAATGGTGGTTTTACACGAAAGCACAGAACACAATATGTGCAAATGCACAGAAATGCGGAAACAGCAAGAATGTAATGGTGTAGAGCACAGAAGTGTGTTATAATATAGACAATGCAGGGCTGAGGGGGTGTCCATGTGAACAAACGACCAACCATTCAAACCGTAGCCGATCGCGCGGGGGTGTCGCGCGGGACGGTGGACCGTGTGCTGAACAACCGTTCGTATGTGCGTGCAGATGTGCGCGAGCGCGTGCTGAATGCGATCCGGGAGACCGGCTACCTTTCCCCGCGGGAAGCACACCGCCAAGCGGTAGCAGAACAGCGTGAGCTGCCGCGGGTCAAGCTGGGCGCGGTGCTGCCCGACTGGGCGGGCCCGTTCCGCGAGGAGGTCATCCGCGGGATCGAGGCCGCACGCCGCGACCTGAAGCACCGTGATGCGGAGATCCGTGTGTGCGTCTGCGAAAGCGACGTCCCGGCGGAGACGATCGAACTGCTGGACGAGCTGTGCAGCTGGGGGGCACAGGGCATCGCGCTGTGCGCGCTGGATGATGTTATGATCGAAGCGAAGGTCAACGAGCTTGCTGAGCGGGGGATCCCCTGCATCACCTTCAACTCGGATCTGCCCGCGAGTCGGCGGCTGTGCTTTGTGGGGCAGGATTACGCCAAAAGCGGGCGGATCGCGGCCGAGCTGCTGAGCAAATGTATCCCTGTCAATGCTAAGGTGCTGGCGATGGCGGGCAACCTGGAATATAACGGGCACCGCACCCGTCTGGACGGGTTTTGCGCCCACCTGCGCGAAAAGGGCTTTTTCGCCGAGCAGATCGAGGTGGTCGAGACCTATAACGACTACCGCGTGACCTATAATAAGGTAACCGAGGCGCTGCAGTCCATCCCCGGGCTGCGCGCGATCTACATGGCCAACCGCAGCGTGACCGGCTGCGTCGACGCGGTCAAGGCCGCAGGCATGGCGGGTAAAATCCGCGTCATCGCGCACGATATGTCGCCGCGCCGCCGGCAGATGCTGCGCGAGGGCTCGCTCGACCTGACGATCACGCAGGATCTGTACCGGCAGGGCTACCAGCCGCTGCTCCTGCTGTGCGACCTGCTGCAAAAGCAGCAGCAGCCGGATGCCGACCAGCTGAGCACGAATATCTCGATCATCTGCGCCGAAAACCTGGACTGACACCAAGCCGCGCAGCTGCACACCGCAGCTGCGCGGTTTTTCCGTCAAATTGCCGGTTGACATTTATGGGGGATGGGATTATCATATACTTTGCAAGCAAACAATAAGAAGGGGGCGCGCCCGATGAAGCAGGGGGAAGTCAACACCGACGTCAGCTTTTACGCGAAAAAACTGAACAACCATGCGGTCCGGCTCGCCCATTCCCTGTACAGCCGCAAGGCCTTGGACGAGTGCTCGCTGATGAACCTGTGGGTGTCGGATTTCCTGTATAACCATCGCGGGGAGGACATCTTCCAGAAGGATATCGAGGCGGAGTTCTTCATCACGCGGGCGACGGCTTCCAAGATGCTCACGCTGATGGAGGAAAAGCACATGATCCGCCGCACCAGCATCGCGCAGGACGGCCGGTACAAAAAGATCGAGCTCGAGCCGCGCGGCGAGGAGCTGCACGAGGTATGCCTGACCATCCGCGAGGAGGTCGAGCGCCGCTTTACCGCCGGGCTGACCGAGGAGGAGACCACGCTTTTCAAGGCCCTGTGCCGCAAGATCCTGCAAAGCATGGAATAATGGCAGCGCCGCGCAGCCGTACCGGCGGCGGCCTGCCTGCATTTTCACCTAAATAGTTTGCTGGCATACAAATAGAAAGGGGTGGTTCGATGAACCAGAATGAACAAGTATTTCAAAATGCGCCGGTGAAAAAAGCGGTGCTGCAAATGGCGGTCCCGACCGTGATCTCGTCGCTCGTGCTCGTGGTGTACAACAT
>USLE01000113.1 GCA_900555465.1 uncultured Butyricicoccus sp. | reverse complement strand
TTCGGCGCGTTTGTGGACATCGGCGTGCATCAGGACGGGCTGGTGCATATCTCCCAGCTCTGCAACCGGTATGTCAAGCACCCGTCCGAGGTCGTGACCGTAGGCGATATCGTGGAGGTGGCCGTGCTGTCGGTCGACCCCAAGAGCCACCGCATTGCGCTGACCATGAAAAATGTGAAGTAAGCGGTTGGATAAGTTGGCGCGCCGGGTCGTCGCGCCCTACGGCAGGACGGCAGCAGCGAACGCGGGCGGCCGATGGCCGCCCCTACGGGAATTGCGCAATGCGCGCCCGTTTATACGAGAATATACAAAGGGAGCGCCCTGCAGGGTGCTCCCTTTCGTTATCCGTTACTCTCTATCCTTTTATTCACAGCCCGAGGGTCATCACATCGGACAGGGTCGCGAGTGCGATCACTGCCGCCCAGCACGCGAGCGGATACGCCCACTGGGCGCGCCCCTGCCGCTTGGGGGCGAGACGCGGGCAGGCCCGCAGCAGCAGCTTCGCCAGCGCAAAGCCGATCGCCGCGCCCGCGGTGTTCAGAATCAGGTCGTCCACCGAGGTCACGCCGCCCGCAATGAGCTGGATCATCTCAATGCTGAGCGATACGCCGAACCCGAACAGGATGGTGCGCTTTGCACGCCCGAAATACCGCCAGAACAGCGGCAGCAGCAACCCCAGAGGCGCGAGCAGTGCCGCGTTGCCCGCAATGTTCGCCGCCACGCCCAGCCCGGGCGAATTCGGGTCGCTCAAAATCGTGACAATGTCGGCGAATGGGATCAGCTCTAACCGCGGCTCCGGCAGATTGCCCGCCAGCAGCTGGTAGAGCGAGGGGCCGGTCACCAGCCCCACACCCATCAGATATACCAGCAGCACGATCACGCCGCATACGTCGCGCCTTTTCACGATACCGCCTCTGCAGTCGTCGCTATGCCGTTTTCCGGCGCACCTTCACTCGGTCCGTCCGGGCGGTACTTGTCGACGATCTCGGCCGGCCAGTCCGACTGCAGATATTGGAGATACCGCTGCTCCCCGGTCTCCATCGCTACACAGATATCCACCGTATAGTTCTCTCTGTTCGCATAGCGATTGCTGTCCGTCCCAGTCAGATAATTGGTAAACGCATTGTCAAGCAATGCCTGTATATCCGCAGGATCGGTCACCTCGACCGTCTGCCACTCGCTTACATCCGAGCTGAGCGACACAAGATATTCGATCCACATCCGGTCGATATCCTCCGCACGCATGGGTACAGGGGTCAGTCCGGTCAGCTGCTCGATCAGGGCAACCGTCTTGGTATTTGCCTCGGTCACGCTGGCTGAGCCGCGATACTCCTGATCGCCTTCGCTGTCCAGATAGTACAGCTCAACGCCCATGACCGGCCTGCTGTCCTGCGTTTCCGCGAGCGCTTCCTCGCGGAGCGTTTCGATCACCTGCGTGATCTGACCGGGCTGGTGCAGTTCCACAGAGCTTATGCCGTCGGCCGTTTCCACATTTACGGTAATCATTGGCTGGCGCTCAGGATCGGTCGAGGCCGTATCAAAATTGAACAACGGCCACTTGGCGCGCTTATACTCCTCGGACTGTTCAATCTGGTCGAGCAGCGCATTGACCTCCTCCGTTTCGGGGATCCTATACTGCCGCGCCGCCGTGCGGCTGCCCATCTGGCAGTTGACCGTTACAAAAGTATAGCTCAGACTGTTGTCATCGTCCGTATCTTCCTCCTGCGCAGCCTGCACCCCCAGCTCCATCAGCCGGTGCGCGGCGTCGATGTTCGACGGGTCGGTCAGCGCGGGCTCTCCGCTGCCGCCGTAAATATCCACCGCGGTCAGGTCGTCGTGGTTGGGCAGCCAGGTGTCGTAGCCGGTGACATCAAACTGCATCGCGAGCATGCCCGCGACCAGCACCACCAGAATGGCCAGCAGGTGCAGCGGCTTGGCGAAGATCGCGCGGAAATCGAACGCATAGATGATCTCCACGATCCAGTGGAACAGCACGGTGCCGATCACAAGGCCCGGCCAGAACCAGAAATTGCCGGCAATCATGCCGAACACCCAGCCAAATGCAACGCCCATCGTAAGGCACATATACACCTTGATCGGCAGCTTTGTCGGGGTAAACGCGAGCGCAGTGCCCGCCCGTTCGCTCTTTCGGATGCGGAACAGGAAGAGCGCCAGCGCGGTCACTACTGCGGCGGCGATCAGATAGCCGATCAGCAGGCCGAGCGCCGATTCGCCGGGCTGCAGGACGCCCATGACATGCTCGCCGATATAATGTGTGCCGTGCAGCACAAAATACTGAACCACCGGCGTCAGTCGGATCGCACCCACCAACTGTCCCGCATTGGCGGTAAAGGTGTCGTAAAACTTATCAAACAGGCAGAACTGCAATACACGCACCAGCATGGGCGAGAAGAACACCCACGCGAGCAGCAGCAGGGTGATGATCGTGTTGCCGCAAATGACGGTGGTCAGCACGGTCAGCGCATAAATCAGCAGGAACACGATCAGATTGCACAGTACCGCGCCGCCGATCTCGTCCCAACGCACCGCCTCGCCGCAGCCCATCGCATAGGCGCAGCCGACCGTGATGGCCAGCATGACCAGATAGGTCGAAAACGTGCAGACAACGCCGGTCAAAAAGTTGTTCGCAAACAGCCGCGTGCGCGAAATCGGCAGGCTGTGGTAAAAATCAACCTTCTGGCGCGAGTGCAGATAGGCGAACATCGCCACGCCGCACACGACCGCCAGCACAATGAATACGATCTTAACAAACAGGTTGCCACCGCTCAGCATGGACGCGGCATTGTTCATCGCGTTCTGCCAGTTGAGCTCGACATTTGCCTGCGACAGCTCCTTCAGATCCAGCACGCGCTGCTCGAGTGCGTTCTGCATGGTCATCAGCGCCGGCAGCAGCAGGCTCAGGAAAAAGCCCACGCCCGAGAGCACCAGCGCCCACAGGTTGCGGCGCATGCTGTTCCCCAGCAGGCCCTTAGAAGAGAAGCTTTTTGATGTCATAGCCTGCCACCTCCGTTTCATTGATAAAGATTTCCTCCAGCGTCAGCGGCAGCAGCTCGCAGAAGCTGGGATTCATGGCGTTGACCTTGGCAAGCAGCTCCTCGCGGCTGCCGCGCGCGGTCAGGGTGTAGAGCGAGCCGCGCCGGTCGAGACGCATCACATCGATGCCCGCCCATGCGTTCTCGGGCAGCTCCTCGGTAAAAATGCACTGCATTTTGAACATGCCGAGCTTCATCTCGTCCAGATCGCGCGAGAACAGGATGCCGCCGCGGTGCAGCAGGCCGACATGGTCGCAGATATCCTCGAGCTCGCGCAGGTTGTGCGACGCGATGACCGGGGTCAGGCCGCGGCTCTCCACGTCCTCGGCAAACAGGCTCTTGACCGTCTGCCGCACGACCGGGTCGAGGCCGTCGAAGGTCTCGTCGCAGAACAGGTAGTCCGTACCCGCGCAAAGGCCGCAGATGACCGAAACCTGCTTTTTCATGCCCTTGGAGAACGTGCGGATCTTGCGGTTCTCATTCAGGCCGAAGCCGTCCATCAGCTTGCGGTAGCGGTCCTCGTCGAACCGGCGGTAAAACCGCTTGTAGTAGTTTTTCATCTCCGCAGGCGTGCTGTTCGGGAAAAAGAACTGCTCGTCGGAAATGAAGAAAAACCGCTCCTTGAGCGCTATGTTTTCAAAAATATCCGCCCCGTCGATGCGCACCGCGCCCTCATCCGGGGACAAAATGCCTGCCAGCATGCGCAAAAAGGTCGATTTGCCCGCGCCGTTGGAGCCGATCAGGCCGTAGACCGAGCCGTCCCGCACCTCCGCGCAGACATGATCGACCGCAGTGATATCGCCAAAGCGCTTGGTTGCGTTTTCAGCCGTAATCATGCCCTATCCTCTCCTTTCTTCTCCAGCCAGCCGTGCAGCTGGTCCTCGGTCGCGCCAAGCGTGCGCGCCCGGTCCGCCAATGCGCTGATCTGCGCGCCAATCTCTTGCAGCCGGTCCGCGCGCAGCGCCTCCATGTTATCCGAAATAAAGTTCCCCCGCCCTTTGGCCGCGTAGATCACGCCGCGCCGTTCCAGCTCTCCGTATGCGCGTTGGATGGTGTTCGGGTTGATCGAAAGCTCCATCGCCAGCTGGCGCACGCTTGGAATCTGGGTATCCGCGGGCAGCGCCCCGCGCAGCGCAAGCTCCTCGATGCCGTCCACCACCTGCTCATAGATCGGCCGTGGGTCCCGATAATCTATTTTTATCACATCGCGCGTCTCCTTTCCGTTGTGTTCTATCTGTACTGTATGTCTTAGTACACTTGGAGTATAACAGAGCTTTCCGATTTTGTCAATCGCTTTTTGCCGCAGCTTGTGGTATAATCATAGCAAATACCTACTGGGAGGCCTTCATGGTACATTTGGGAAACGACTGGGACGAGATCCTCGCCGGCGAATTTGAGCAGGAATATTACAAACGCATCCGCTACTGGCTCAAAAAGGAATACGCCGAGCAGACCATCTATCCCCCGATGAACGATATTTTCAACGCGCTCAAGTACACCGCCTATGCGGACGTCAAAGCCGTCATCCTCGGGCAGGACCCCTACCACGGCCCCGGGCAGGCGCACGGGCTGTGCTTTTCCGTGCAGCCCGGCGTGCAGCCGCCACCGAGCCTGCAAAACATCTTCAAGGAGCTGCGCGACGATCTGGGCATCCAGCCGCCCAGGGACGGCACGCTGACCCGCTGGGCCGAGCGCGGTGTGCTGCTGCTCAACACCACCCTGACCGTGCGCCGCGGGCAGGCTAACAGCCACAAGAATATTGGCTGGACGACCTTCACCGACCACGTCATCCAGAAGCTCAATGCGCATGAGCGGCCGGTGGTGTTCCTGCTCTGGGGCGGGAACGCGCGCAGCAAGAAAAGCCTGATCACCGCGCCGCAGCATCTGGTGCTCGAGTGTGCGCATCCGTCGCCGCTGTCGGCCTATAACGGCTTTTTCGGCTGCAAACACTTTTCCAGATGCAACGCATTCCTGGAAAGCAACGGCATCGAGCCGATCGACTGGGACCTGAACCACGAATGAGCAAAAAAGAACGGCTGTCCGGATAGACAGCCGTTCTTTTTTTGTTTTAATGCTTCGGAAAGGAGGAGAACAGGCCGCGCATGATCGCCATCAGCCCCTGTGCGATCAGCACGATCGCAACGATCGCTGCAACCGCCACCGCCGCGACCGCCGGGCGGAACAGCGTTACCAGACCGAACACCAGCACGACCACGCCGACTGCAAACTGCGCCCCCCAGAAGGGCATCCCGAACCCGCGGTAGACCAGCGCGCCCACGCATTTGATCACGCCGGACGCGATCGCCCACGCGGCGAGCAGGTAGGGCAGCAGCTCCGCCGCCAGCCAGTTGTTGCACAGGAACACGATGCCGATGATCAGATC
>USLE01000112.1 GCA_900555465.1 uncultured Butyricicoccus sp. | reverse complement strand
ATCGCCTTGAGGTCGAACCGGCGCAGGAAAGCGACGTCCTGCCTTGCGTATTTGATGATGGTATCGCGGCCGCGCGTACCATACGGCACGCGGCCGGTATCCCCGAAATAGATGATGTTCTCCTGCGGCAGAAGCGCGTGCAGGCGGCGCACCGCCGTCAGCCCGCCCAGCCCGGAATCGAACACGCCGATGGCGCGGTTATCCATGATGCTCCTCCAGCGCGAGCATGACCAGACGGTCGAGCAGCGCGGGGTAGTGGATGCCCTCGTAGTCGAACAGCTTGGGATACATGCTGATCGAGGTAAAGCCCGGGATGGAGTTGAGCTCGTTGAACACGACCTCGCCGCCCTCGTGGGTGACAAAGAAGTCCACGCGCGACAGGCCGCGGCAGCCGAGCGCCGCATAGACGCGCAGCGCGTTCTGGCGTACGGTCTCGATCTGCTGCGGGGTGATCTGCGCCGGGATGTACAGCTTGGAGCTTTCGTCCTTATACTTGGCGTCAAAGGTGTAGAACGCCTGCGTCGCCGCGATCTCGCCCACGGTCGAGGCGATGGGATTCCGGTTGCCGAGCACCGCGCACTCGACCTCGTGCCCGTCGATGAACTCCTCGACCAGCACCTTGTCGTCCAGCTTGAACGCCTCGGTCAGCCCTGCGGCGAGCTCGAGCATGTCGTTTGCCTTGGCAACGCCCACGCTCGACCCCTGCGAGCACGGCTTGACGAACACCGGGAACGAGCCCAGCTGGTCGGCCGCCGTGCGGACGACGCCCTCGGCGTTGCGCTCAAAGTCGTAACGCAGCGCAAGGTAATACTTCGCCTGGCGCACGCCCGCGGCGTCCACCAGCACCTTGGTGATCGACTTGTCCATCGAGTTCGCGCTCGCCGCGACGCCGCAGCCGACGTACGGGATGCCCGCCAGCTCCAAAACGCCCTGGATCGTGCCGTCCTCGCCGCCCGCGCCGTGCAGCACGGGGAACACGCAGTCCAGCCGGACGGTCTCGGCTTTGCCGTCCCGCAGCAGCACAAGGCCGTGCACGCCGCGGTCGGGCGGGAGCAGCGCAGGCACCTTGTCGGTCATGCGCTCCCATTCACCGTTTTCCACGCGGTCCGCGTCGCACGACGGGCAGTAGTACCACTGTCCCTCCTGCGTGATGCCGACCGGGTAAATCTCATATTTCGTTTTATCAAGGTTTCGCAGTATGGATGCGGCGGACAGGCACGAGATATCGTGCTCGCTCGAAATGCCGCCGAACAATACAGCCAGCTTCATTACCTCATTCGCCCCTTCTCTAATCTACTCATACGGATAACATTATACGCTATTTCGCGCGCAAATACAATGCAGAACTGCGCTTTTCCGCGCACCATTCTTACAAAATTTACAATCCCTTCACATCTTTTTTTGAAATACCTGTTGACGCGCTATATTATACATCATATAATATTATTGCAAACACAGAAAAGAGGTGGCACTATGTCATACCCCATCTCCTCCTCCCTGCTCGACGGGATCGTGCTTGCGGTGGTCGAGCGGGAGAGCACCTACGGCTACCGCATCACGCAGGACGTGCAGAAGGTGCTGGATATTTCGGAATCCACGCTGTACCCGGTGCTGCGCCGATTGCAGAAGGACGGCTGCCTGACGACATACGACGAGGCCTTCGCCGGGCGCAACCGGCGGTACTACAAGATCACCGAGCACGGGCGCGCCCAGCTCCGGCAGCACCGGATCGACTGGCAGAACTACAAGAGCGGGATCGACTCGATCTTTTTTGGAGGGTGAATGCGATGAACAGAAACGAATACATGGCTGCGCTGCGGCGCGCGCTCTCCGTCCTGCCTGAGGAGGAGCGCGCAAACGCCCTGCGCTATTACGAGGAATACTTCGACGACGCGGGCCCGGAAAACGAGCAGCAGGTCATCTCCGACCTCGGCGCGCCCGAAAAGGTCGCCGAGCAGATCCTCGCGGACTACCGCGAGCTGACCGCTATCCCGCAGCAGGAGGCGGGCGGCGCGGCAGGCAAACCCCGGCGCCGCTGGCGCGGCGTTCCCCCTTGGCTGCTGATCGTGCTGGTGCTGCTCGCCATCCCGGTGGGCATCCCGCTGCTCGCCATACTGGTCGGTGCAGTCGGTACGGTGTTCGGCATCCTGATCGCGGCTGCCGCAGTGGTGTTCGCCTTTGTCGTGGTGGTGCCGCTCGGGCTGCTGCTTTCAGGCATCATCCTGTGCGGCTTCTCCTTTGCGCTGTGGGGCATGCCCGCGAGCGCGGTCACGACGCTGGGCTGCGGCCTTGCGCTGTTCGCGCTCGGCGTGCTGGTGACCCTGCTGATGATCAAACTGTGCACCCTGTTCGTGCCGCCGCTCGTCCGCGGTTTTGTGGCAATCATCCGCTGGCCGTTTAACAAGCTGCGCGGCCGCACACGGAGTAACGGAGGTGGAACGCAATGAAAAAACTCATCATCGCCTGCTGCGCCGTGCTCGCCATCGGCTGCGGCATGATGGCCGGCGGCTGGGCCGCAGGCGGCCAGCTGTACAGCTCGTATTACGACGGCGCGCTGCACCCGTTCAGCGAATCCGCCCGCGATGCCGTCCGCGTTTTCGACCGCCTGCGCTACCACGCATGGTGGGACGACGGCCGGCACAGCGGCTGGTTGCCCGACGGGATCGAGGAATTTGTTGACGATACCGTCGACGGGGCAGTGGATGACGCGCTGGACAGCATCGACACCGACTGGGTGGACGGCTGGCTGGAACACCGGCAGGAGGCAATCGCCGCGCCGGATATCCCGATACAGAGCGTCGATACCATCACCCGCCTTGACTTCACGCTCTCGGGCAGCGATATCACCATCGAAAGCGGTAGCGACTTTGACCTTTCCGGGGATTTTACAGTCTCGGAGAGCAAATGTGCAGACGGCACCTGGGATCTGACCTTACTTGCCAGCGACGGCGGCGCTACGATCACGCTCCCCTATGATCTGACATACTATAACGATATTGACCTTACCATCGCAGACGCACTGGTCGACTGCTCCCTCCCCCTGCACGCAGAGGATATGTCGATCACCGTTGCCGCGGGCGAATTGTTCGCAGACGAACTACAGGCGCATGAACTCGAACTGGACGCCGGCGCGGGCGCGATAACCGCCTATCTGACCGGTGCCCCCTCGCTCTACCGCATCCAGGGCAAAGCATCGATGGGCAGCATCTTGCTCAATGACGAAGAGCTCATCAGCGGAGCGCTCGGCACCCACCGCTATGACAACCGCAAAGAGGCGGACAGTTTCCCCCGCTCGATTGAAGCGAACGCCGGGGCAGGAACGATTTCACTTTATACACTCGAATGATTCTCCCCACACAGATACTTGACGAACCACCCAAAACAACGTATGATAGATGAAAAGGAGTTTTTACTATGAATGGTAAGAAACTGTATCGCAGCGAGTCCAATCGCATGCTGTGCGGCGTGTGCGCGGGCATTGCCGAGTATTTCGACATCGACCCCACGCTGATCCGCCTGATCTGGGCTTTCTGCTGCTGTTTCGGCATCTTCCCCGCCGTGATCGCGTATATCATCGCCGCGGTGATCGTGCCGAGCCAGAGCTCCGTTCAGTAACCCTGCAAGAGAGGATGTAACCGCTTATGAGCGAAAACCAGCAGCCGCTGACCGAAGAAGAACAGGCCGTCCCGTCGGCCGAGCCAATGGAACCCGATCTGCCGGAGGCTGTCGGGGCTGGGGAGGCGACCCTGCCCGCCGAGACCGACGCCGACCTGTCCGCCGAGGACGAGGCGGAGGATGCCGAAATCGAGGACGAGGAACTCGAGGCCGAAGAAGAGGATATCGACCCGGCAGATGTTAAAATTTTCGGCATGCCGCGCGTATGCTTCCACGGCGCCGCGTTCGGCGTCGCGGGCGGCTATATCCTGTGCGGCCTGCTTGGGCTCGCCGGTATCCCCGCGCCCAGCCCGACGGTGTGCGCCATCGCCTGCGCTGTGGTCGGCTATTTCATCGGCAAGTATTTCGACAAAAAGCGCCTCGCCGCCAAGGAAGCCGAGGCGGCTGCCGAAGCCGCAGACGGTGCGGAATAATGTATGAAAAAGCAGCGGATGCCGTGCATCCGCTGCTTTTTGCGGCCATTCCCAAACCATCCCGCCAAAGGAGGGCATTCCCATGAAAACCGCTGTCGTTTACTATTCGCTGGGCGGCTCGACGCGCTCGTTCGCCCGCGCCGAGGCCGAAGCCCGCGGCGCCGACCTGATCGAGGTGCGGCCCGCCAAAGCATACAACCCGCTGACCGCATTCCTGCGCGGCTGCCCGGCCGCCATCCGGCAGGCCGCCGTACCGCTCGCGGAGGCGCCCGACCTGTCCGGCTACGAACGCGTCGTGCTCATGGCGCCCGTCTGGGCGGGCCACCCCGCGCCGCCGTTCAACAGCGCGGTCAAGCTGCTGCCCGCCGGCACCGAGGTCGAGGTGCTGCTCGTCTCCTCGAGCGGGCAGAGCGATAAGAGCACCGCCAAGGTGCGCGCGCTGCTGATGAACCAGGGCTGCACGATAACGGCGCAGCGCGATATCCGGTCGCACCAATGAGCGGGTACACCTATATCCTCCGCTGCGCAGACGGCACGCTGTACTGCGGCTGGACGAGCGACCTGACCGCGCGCCTCGCCGCGCACAACAGCGGCAAAGGCGCGAAATACACCCGCGGACGCGGGCCGGTCACGCTCGTCTACAGCGAACTGTTTGACACCCAGAGCGAGGCCATGCGCCGCGAAGCCGAGATCAAAAAGCTGACGCGCGCCCAGAAGCAGGCGCTGATCGACACGCAGAGCGGCGCGGAGCTGCTCACGATCTACGACGCGGACGGGCGGCCCTGCGGCGCGCGCCCGCGCGCGGTCGTGCACACGCAGGGGCTGTTCCACCATGTCTGCCACCTGTGGGTCGCGGGCGTGCGGGACGGCGTGCCCGGCCTGTGGCTCCAGCAGCGGCAGTTCGACCGCCCGCTCTATCCCGGCGGATTCGACCTCGCCTCGACCGGCCACATCGACCCGGGCGAAACACCCGAGATCGCCGCGCTGCGCGAGGCGCGCGAGGAGATCGGCCTTGTATTGGACCAAACCGCGCTGCACCCCGGCGGCAGCTACCGCCAGCAGTACAGCCGCGGCGAGGGAAACGGCTTTGACGACGAGCTGGCGTTTGCCTTCCTCACCCGGATGGACGGCGTGCCGCCCTTCCGTCCCGGCAGCGAGGTCGCAGACATGGCGTTTGTCTCGCTCGCGGACTTTGCCGCAGCGCACGAAAATACGCGCGACCTGCCCGCCCGCCGCATGGACGGCAGCGCGCTCGCCATCCCGCACAGCAGCCTCTGCTGCCTGCACCAGAGCGAATGGGAGGGCGTGCGCGGAACGCTCGAGCAGCTGCTCGCCTGAAAGTGAACAAAAAAGACGTATCCGACTGGAT
>USLE01000111.1 GCA_900555465.1 uncultured Butyricicoccus sp. | reverse complement strand
GACTTCAGTGTCCTTGGCAGCAACTTCCAGCTTGTAGGAAGAGCCGTCCAGCTTGATCTTAGCGTCGGTATCCTTGCTGTCAAGCTCGAGCTGGCCAACATAGCCGGATGCTACAACGGTAGAATCCTCGTAAGCGTAAACGCCGTAAACCTCGTTGGTCTTGCCTTCCTTGTGCATAACAACGACGCGCTGGCCAACCAGGTCAGAGTAGTCGTTTGCAACGCGGGTGAAGTCCTTGCCGGAGGTGGTCAGCGAGTAGGTGTCGCGGTTAGCTTCCTTCTCGGTGCCGTACAGAACGACCTCTTCGACAACACCATTTCGATCAGCGTCCTTGCCGTAGAATACCAGATCAAGGTACTTCGCGCCGATGGTCTTCTCGTCCTGAACGTCGGTCGCCGGCTTGAAGTCGCCGATGTCGTTCGAGTAAACAACGCGCTCCATGTCCAGAGAATTGTACATGATCTGCGCAGCGTACTGACGCGGCAGGCCAGCATTTACGTCGGCATCAACATCTTCGAACAGGTTGTTCAGGTTGGCATACTTCATGGTGTTAGCCATCCAGGACAGACCGGTCAGGCCAGCCTTGTCTGCATCGTAGCCAGCTACAACCAGCAGCATCTTGGCAGCCTCAACGCCGGTTACGGTCTCGTTCGGAGCGAACGTAGTCGCAGAGGTGCCGGCGATAATGCCGCTGTTCTGCAGATACTTGATGTAGCCCTTGTACCAGTTGTCGGTCAGATCGGTGAAAGAAGTGGGCAGATTTTCGTAGGCGGAAGCATCATCGTTGCCGCCATTGATGATGGTGAAGATCATCTTCGCCATCTCAGCACGGGTGACGGTTACGTCGGGACGGAAAGAGCCATCGGTGTAGCCCTGGATTACGCCCAGACCCGTCAGTGCGTCTACGGCCTCAGTAGACTGGATGTCTGCCTGATCCGAGAACGCAGCACCAGCAAACATGGTGAACGCGCAAGCGAACGCCAGCACCAGTGCGAGAACCTTTTTGAGATGCGCTCCGCCGGTCTCCAGCAAAGCCGCGGGCGGTTTCTTTTTTTCGCGGCCTTGTGTGGTCAGGTGTTTTCGAATATGCTGTTTAACTCATCCGCCATCTGTTTTTTATCGCTGTAGACGATGTGCGCGTAGGTGTTGGCTGTCGTGGAGATGTCGGAATGGCCTAGCCATTCCTGAATATGCTTGAGCGAGAAGCCCTGCTGCAGCAGAAGGGTCGCCACGGTGTGCCGCAGATCGTGGAAGCGGATATGCGGCAGGTCGGCACGGCGGCAGACCTTGGCAAACTCCTGCGAGATATAATCCGGGCGCAGCGGCGTGCCGTCCGCACGGCAGCAGACGTAGTCGGTCTGATGGTAATCCGGACCGTAATACAGCCGCAGCTCCTGCTGCTCCTTTTTCAGCTGCAGCAGATAGACACGCATGCTGTCCATCAGCGGCAGGGTGCGGTAGCTCGAGGCGGTTTTGACACGGTCGCTGTACGTCACCTTCCCGCAGCTGGAAATGGCCGTGTGGTTGATCGAGATCGACCCGCCGGAAAAGTCCACGCATTGCCACCGCAGGCCCGCGGCCTCGCTGCGCCGCAGGCCGTATACCGCAGCCAGCATGAACGCCGGTTCCGCAGGGGAGGAGCGCGCCTCCTGAATGAACCGATGGAGCTGATCCCGGGTGAAGGTGCGGCCGATGTACTTCTTCCGCTTGGGCAGGATGACATAATCCGAGGGGTTGTGGTCGATCAGGCCCTGTATGACCGCATACTTCATGCATTTGTGCACAACGGTGTGGAATTTCAGGATGGATGTCGGCGAGTAGCCTTCCTTGTACTTTTCGTCGACAAAAGCCTGAAAGTCGCTGACGGTCACAGTGCGGAAGGTCAGGTGCCGTGCGTGGAAAAAGGGATAGAGGTGCCGGCGGAACATGTACCAGTAGCAGTCCAGCGTATTGTGCCGGATCTGCGTGGTCATCATGGACAGCCATTCCTTCAGGTAGTCCGCGATCAGCATGTCCGCCTCGGGCAGCGAGACCTCGTGGGCCGCTGTGCCTGCGGATGTCTGGCCGAAGTCAACGTATACGCATCCGTTGCGTTCGGTATAGTTTGGTTTTGGCATGGAAGTTCCCCCTTTCATGGCGCTTGGATGAAAAAACAGCAGTCGGATATCTTTATCATAGACGATCGCATCAGCCAGCGCAATGGGGATTGTGGATAGAAACGGTGCGTGATAATGGTATCATTTTCATAAAAGCAGATCGAAAGGTCTGTTTTCATTGCAATTTTGTAGACTCAGGCTCCACGGCGGAACAGAACGGAGGTATGACAAGACGCGTAAAAGCAGGGGGCGCAATCGCTGCGCCCCCTGCTTCAGAAGAGTGAGGAAGAAAGTGAAAGTTACTGATAATCTGCTACGTTGTCCCTGGTGACCGCCTCAAACGGGACGTACATGGCAAACTCATTGTCCGCTGCCAGATCAAAGTCGCCGCCTTCGTTGAATGGCTTGCCCTCGATCAGGTTGACCGCTGCGCGCACGGCGTTCGAGCCCTGTCCGTCCGCGTTCTGGAAGGCGGACATGGCCATTGTGCCGCTTTCGATCGCTTCGAGCGCATCAACGGTCGCATCGATGCCCACGATCGGGATGGAGGAGGGATCAATGCCGGCAGCTTCCAGCGCCTCCACCGCGCCGAGCGCCATTGCATCGTTGTTGGCGATGATGCAGTCAAATTCGACACCCTGCGTCAACACGGGCGCCAGACGGTCTACCGCGACCTCGCGGCTCCACTCGCAGACCAGGTCGGCGGTTGCAGCGGTGGCGTTCAGACCTGCATCCTTGAGCCCCTGGATCGCGTATTCGGTGCGCTTGATCGTGGACGGCATGCCCAGATCGCCCGACAGCAGGATATAGCTGACATCGGTCTGGCCCTTTTCCTTAAAATAATTGGCCAGATATTCGCTCTGCAGATAGCCGGCTTCGCCTTCGTCCGAGCCGACATAAACATGGTTGGCATCCATCAGCGAGGGATCGGTCGGCATGCGGTTGACAAAGACAACGCTCATATCGCCCGCCGCGTCGATGACCTCCTGTGCCAGCTCATAGTTGACCAGATTGACGATCACAACGTCCGCGCCGCTGTTGCGCACGGTTTCGACATACTGCAGCTGCTTGTTGACGTCGTTCTGGCAGTCCTGCACGATGACCTCATACCCCAGCGCCTCGCCTTCCGCGATCGCCGCGTCCGCAAGGGTGGAAAGCCACTCGTCGCGGGTGGACAGGCAGAGTGTCAGGGTTTTCCCGGCGTCCGCGGTCTCACCGCCCTCCGCTGTGCTGCTGTCCGTGCTGCCGCAGCCTGCAAGCGCTGCGCTCATCATCATGGCCGACAGGCCGAGTGCGATAAACCGTTTCCAATTGCTCATTTCTTTTTCCTCTCTTTCGTCCTGGTCTGTTTATACTGGTGGGCGAGCGGTCAGCGCGCGTTTTCGCCCCTCCATTCACACATCACTTCGTGCAGCCGCTGCACGTAGTAGCGGTAGTTTTCGAGCGGGGTATGGGGCGCGGCCTGATGGTCCGTGCAGATGATGCACCCGCCCTGCCGGATCACCGGCTCGAGCCGCTTGATCTCGGCCTCGATCGCGTCCTTGCCCTCGATGATCGCGAGCTTGTCGAACCCGCCGAAGAACTTGAGCGTGGGGAACTGCTTGCGCACCTCGACGATATCCACGCCCGCGTTGACGTCGACCGGCAGCACACCGTCCAGCCCTGCTTTAAGGATATTGGGCACCATGAGCGTGAAGTCGCCGTCCGTGTCCAGGAACACGTTGGCCACGCCGCGCTCCTTTAAGAAGGGGATGATCTCCTGATAGCAGGGGACGACGAACTCGTCGAACAGCTCGGGCGAGATCATGGGGCCGTTCTTGCCGGAGAAGTCCTCCTCAAAGAACACGAGCGAGGGCGTCAGGATCTTGAGGATGCCGTCCAGCTGCTCCTTATAGACGTCCAGCTGGAACCGTGCGATATCCTTGAGCACCTCGGGATAATCGTAATACGCATACAGATGGTCCTCGATGCCGAACAGGTCGCGCGGACACCAGAAGAAGCCCTGCAGGCGGAGACGGACCACATAGTCACCGCGCTTGCAGCCCTCGGCGTATTTGTCAAACGCCTGGTGCATGTGTTCGGGGGTGAGGTGGATCCTGATCTGCTCCTGCACATGCGCCTTGAGCTTTTCCCAATCCTCCTCATCCGTCACCACCGGACGGATATCCTCGACAAGCCCCTCGCCCTTGGGGTACTTGCGGATCCATCCGTCCCGGTCGCGTTTGATGACGTAGCTGTCGGTCTCCTCGCGGATCTCCTCGTCAAACGAGATGAACGGGATGCGGAAGCAGATGCGCTTGACCGGGTCGAATGCAAAATGGCTCTCGTGCTCGAACACCGGCTCGGTCATCATGGTGTTGTAGTAGTTCTCCCACGGCTCGTAGGGCGCGTTGTAGGCATACAGGTTGTCGGTGGGCAGGGTCGCAAAATGCACCTTATCCAGAAAACCGGTTTTCAGGCCCTGCGCATCCCATGCGGCGACAGTCTTATCCCAAGGATACATGCTCTCCTCTACGACGCCGCGGTCCAGCCCCTCGTTGGAGAAGGAAAGCGTTTTTACTTCACGTTCAAAAGCGTTCATCGCAACATACCTCCTGAAAATAAGGTTTTTTGTAACTTATTTCGGATTTGATGGGATCATTATAACGCGCTTTTTGGGGATTTCCTATACTCGATTGTTGCAAAAAGCATATGAATCGTGCTATTATTGCATTGAGGTGATGGAAATGCTCTGCCGTGAACCCGGGGTGCTGCCCGGATCGGAATATTTTATCGGGCATCAGGACTCCCGTTTTAACGAAGCGATCCATCCTGCGGTCATGCTGTGCGGGCACTACCACTGCGTTTACGGCTACGGGATCGACCGCGCCTGGTACAGCTATGCGCTCATCGCCTACATCCGCCGCGGGGAAATGCACCTGGATTACGGCGGCAGGCAGTATACCGCGCGGGAGGGCAACATCCTGATCATCAACTGCCGGCAGTACCATCATTTCTGGGCGGGCGGCGACATGGAGTTCATCTGGGCGCATTTTCTGGGCGACGTGGCCATAGAAATGGTCGATGAGATCAACCGCCTGTACGGACCGGTGCTGTCGCACAGCGGCTGCGCGGATATCAACGAAAAGCTGGAATATATGGTCGCCACCTTCCGACACGAGCAGCCCATCAGCATGCCGTGGCAGGCGCTGCGCCTGAATGAGCTGATCTACTACGCCTATCCGCCCGAGCATGCCGCGACGCCGGTCAGCCGCAGCAATCAGGTGGTTGCGGTTGCGATCGAGTACATGAAGCTCAATATCGACCATCAGATCACGGTGGAGGAGCTGGCGGAATCCGCCCATATGAGCCGGTTCCACTTTTCGCGCGTGTTCCGCCGGGAGACCGGCATGGCGCCGTATGAGTATCTGC
>USLE01000110.1 GCA_900555465.1 uncultured Butyricicoccus sp. | reverse complement strand
CCCCGAAGCCCGCTGCCACCGCAACACCTGCCCCGATGACGCATATTCCGCAGACGGCGGACACATTCCCGCTGGCGCTGCTGGTCGCTATTCTGGCTATCAGCGGCGGCGCGGTTGCCCTGCTGATCGTGGGCAAAAAGCGCAAAAAGTAATTTTCTCATCGTTCCCTAAATAGCAGACCCCCTCCCATACCGCCGGCAACAGCGGTGTGCGGAGGGGGTCTCCTTTTATCTGCCAAACAGAATCCCCCTCGACTCATAAATCAAGGGGTGAATAACCTATAGCAAAAGAATGTAAAAACACCATCTTGCCGTGCAGAACAAGATGATGTAAAATGGAAATAATGAGAAGTCCCCTCCATAAAGGCAGCCATACACCGCATCCAAAATCCGCCGGGGATGCAAAACCAATTCGTTGGAGGTGTGCATTATGCCAAAGCCAAAATGGAATCTGAACACCATTTACATATCTGAGCGGCTGCAAGAGAGCCTGCGGCCTATTTCCCGCTGCGCCATGACGACAGTGGTCGCGCCCATGGGCTATGGAAAAACCACAGCGGTGAACTGGTATCTCGGCGAACACGCCAAAGCGGAGGCGCTGCATATCATCCGTATCAGCGTGTATTCCGACAACCTTGCGATTTTCTGGAAGAGCGTGCAAGAGGCGTTTGCCCGCGCAGGGTTCACCTTCCTGCGGGAGTATCCCTGCCCAACGGACGCGGCAGGCGGCGGACTGCTGGTGGACGATCTCTGCCATATGCTGGCGGGCGAATCCCCCTGTTACATCTTCATTGACGATTTTCATCTGCTGACGGACAAGCGTGCCCCCCTGTTCCTTTGTATGCTGGCAAATCGGCTGCCTGCCAATGTGCATATAATCGTTGCAAGCCGTGATCGCTTTTTGCCCGCCGCGGAGGCGGTGCGGCTGGGGGGCAAGGTATATCAAATCGGCATGGAACAACTGCGCCTCAACCATACGGAGCTTGCGGTTTATGCCCACCGCTGCGGGACAAAACTTTCCGATGCGCAGGTGGAAAGCCTTCTCTATTCCAGCGAGGGCTGGTTCTCTGCCGTGTATCTGAACCTGCGCACCCTCTCCGAGCGCGGCGTGCTGCCCAGCCGAAACTCCGATATCTACGCCACTTTTACCGCCGCTATGATCGATCCGCTGCCGGAAAAGCAGCGGGAGTTTTTGGCGGTAATGGGCCTTGCCGATGAGTTTACCGTCGAAATGGCGCAGTGTATCACAGGGGATGCGGATGCGGCGCAGATCCTTGCCATGCTGACCGAGCAGAACGCCTTTGTCACGCGTTTGCCGGATGGCGTGACCTATCGCTTCCACCACATGATGAAGGAATGTGCCGAACGGAGCTTTCACGAGATGAAGGCGGAAACACAAAAGCTCTATTGGGAGCGTTTCGGGCTGTGGTATGAAAACCAACGGCAGTATCTTCACGCTATTGCCGCCTACCGAAAAAGTGAGGACTACCACGCGCTGCTGCGGGTCATTCGCGGTGATGCAGGCATTCTGTTGGCCTCGCTGAAGCCGGAGGATGTGCTGGACGCATTGAACAAATGCCCCGCCGAGACATTGAAAGCCAATCCCTTTGCCATTCTGGTCCTGATGCGGCGGATGTTCACATGGCGGCAGATCCCGAAGATGCTGGAGCTGAAAGAACTGCTGCTGACAGCCATTGCGGAACACCCGGAACTGTCGGCGGAGGAGCGCGGCAACCTGCTGGGTGAGTGCGACCTTATCCTGAGTTTTCTCTGCTATAATGACATCAGCGCCATGAGCCGCCTGCACCGTAGTGCCAGCAGGCAGATGTCCCGCCCGGCCATCAGCATCCAATCCGGCGGCGGCTGGACCTTTGGCTCACCGTCCGTCCTGATGATGTTCTACCGCGCACCGGGAGAACTTGAGGGCGAGCTGGCCGAGATGGATGAGTGTATGCCCCATTACTATAAAGTCACGAACAACCACGGTCAGGGCGCGGAAACCATTATGCGCGCAGAGGCGCTGTTCTGCCAAGGGCATTTTACCGATGCACACATCGAGCTGGAGCGCGCTTACGCACAGGTCAGGGACAACGGGCAAATCAACATGGCGTTATGCTGTGATTTCCTGTCACGGCGGCTTTCTCTGCACACCGATGTGGAGCAGCGCTATACTTTTGCGGAAAGATACGCAGAGCTGCTGCAATATCACGATGCATCGTGGATCAACATCTGGTGTGCCACCAGTGCCTATTATCATGCGCTGCGGGGGGAAGCAGAAGAGATCCCGGAGATTTTTTCGCAGCACAGGCTCTCCACCGTCAATATGCTTGCGCCGGGCAAGCCCATGATGGAAATGATCGAAAATCAGGTGTATCTTGCCCAAGGCGCCTATGCCAAGGTGGTGGGACGCAGCGCGGAACTGCTGGCGGTGTGCGAGGCGATGCACTATGCGCTGGTGGCGCTGCATATCCGCATCCAGACGGCGGCGGCCTATGAGAAATTGGGCAAGGCCGAGGAGGCCCGTGTATGGCTGCGGAAAGCGCTTGCCGACGCGGAACCGGACGGCTTTGTGATGCCGTTCGTGGAGAACTACGACTGCCTGCAGCCCATTCTTGCGCGCGAGATGAAGAACGGCTTGATCGTGAAGATCACTGACCTTGGCGAAGCGGCAATGGTACGAAACGCCGCAAGCGTGCGCCCGGCAGCATTTGATGTGCTGACAGCGCGGGAATTTGAAATTGTAGAACTGATGGTGCAGCGGCTCAGCAACCGCGAGATTGCCGAAAAGCTCTATCTCTCCGAGGGAAGCGTCAAGCAGTACGCGAACCAGATCTATTCAAAACTCCATATTGACGGCGATACCCGAACCAAGCGAAAGCAGCTTGCCGAGCTGCTTGGGCAAAAGCCCTAGGGCAACACCGCACAATTCCCGCCTTACGGCTTAAGCACCGCTCCGGCGGCTGCGGCACGGCATCTGCGTTGCCAAAATGCTCGATAATACACAAAGTATTATCTGCGCTTTTGGCTTAGCAGCTGCCGCACCTCGCTCGCCGTATCGGCACTTAGAATTATGCGGTATTACCCTAGCCTTTGGTTAATGGTTATCCCACCCGATCCACCGTACAATGTAGGTACGGTGGATCTTTATTTTTGCGGAAGGGAGGGCCTACACTTGAACCGAAGGTATCTCACAGCTGTCACGCCGCTGCCTGATTATATTCTGCAGGTCGATTTTGTGTCCGGAAGTCGGCTTTTGCTGGATATGAAACCGTATCTGGATAAGATTCGGTTTCGCCCGCTTGCTGATGCGCGGGTGTGGAACAGCGCTGTGACCAACGGCATCTTTGTTCGCTTTGGCGATGTGGAGCTAAGCCATGACGAAATTTTGACCATGGCAGAGCAGGCATACGAATGAAAAAAGCAACGCAAAATAGAGAAATTTAAGGAGGAAAGACATGAACTGTATCCAAAAAATGCTGGCAGCTGCGCTCGGCTGCGTGCTGAGTGCGCTGCTTCTGACCGGCTGCGGAGAAAAAGAAGAGCCGGTCAACATAACGCTTGCAAACCACAGCGGTCACGGCATCACATCTATCAGCATCACGCCCTCGACCAGCGATGAATGGGACACGGAGCTTGTCGACGGTATCTTCCAGAGCGGAGAAATGATGGAAGTCAGCCTTGGTTCCTACAAGCCGTCTGAGCTTCCGGACTTCAACATTCTTGTCTACAACGAAGAAAGCTACGTCCTGTACGACAACGATGTTGACGAAGTGGATTTTACAATCCACGATGGCGACTATGTTGTATTCCTGTCTCCGGACGGCGACGACAGCATCGTGGTCTGCACATCGGAGGAATATGACAATCTGTACGCCGGCGATGGCGAGAACGCCCCGACAGGCTACACGGCCGAAGAGCTTGGGCAGACTGGCGGTATGTCAGGCTTCTCCGGCTGCTGGAAGCTTGAAAACGCGCCGTTCTATTTCGTCATCAACGACAACTATGAGTGGATTGCCGTCAACCTCTACGGCGAGCAGGTCGGCCCCGGCTATGTCGTGTCGGAAGATGACTGCATCATGCTCTGCATGGAGGACGACACAGAGCTTGTTTCCCTTTGGCAGACCGCTAACGGCGACCTGAGCGACGCCAACGGCAACACACTTACCGCCTCTGAGTACATTATGCTCCTGCCGACACCGGATGACGAGCTGAACCAGACCGCCTGCTTTCCCGGTAGCTTTACCAATGTATCCATCAAGTATCCAATCCAGATGGAAGCACACGAACACCCGAATGTTGACAATTCGCTGAGCTTCAACGCAGTCATGGAAGACGGAACGGATGACTACTATTCCAATATTGTGATTGCCTTCCAGCCTATCTCCGGCTATGATTCCTATATGGAAAAGGGCGCTGCCAGCGCGAAGCCCTACATGGTCAAGATGCTCGACGACTTTATGAAGGGTATGTACGGCGACAAGCTCATCCAATCCTTCGGCTCGGATTTCAAGGATAACGGCGACTACTACAGTCTGACCGGTTATATGTGGCTCGACGGATCCATCTTCTCCGACGGTCCGTCTCAGCCTGTGCGCGGCTGTATGGAGGTTCGCTACTACGGTCCGACCGGCTACGCGCTTGTCGCAACGACCATCGCGCTCGAGGGTCGAATCCACAACTACTTTGAGATTTGCAACAACATGCTCGAAACCATCTCCTACACCGCCGGATGGAGCACCGCGCCCAAGCCCGTACCCACTCAGGCAACCTATTCCGGCGATACCGGCGACTACGGCACGCCATACTACTGGTATGATGAAGACGGCGACGTGTGGTACTGGAACGGCTATGAAAACGAGTTCATCTCCTACGGCTCGGACGGCTATATTGACGACGATTCTGGCGAATACATGGAATCCAACGATGCCGGCTGGGATTACTCGGATGAGTACTACGACGACTACGATCCGTGGTCTGACCCCGGTGACGGCTGGGACGATTACTCTTACGATGACGAAGGTTGGGGCGACTACTTTGATGAGTAAGATACAGGCTCTGAACGTGCGCTGCCGGTGCCGCGCAATGTCACTTTATTACCTGATGGAGTGACCGGAAGGAGGCGTATCATGAAAAACCGGTGGAAGAACACCGCATTCTTTGCGCAGGTGATGGTGCTTTGCCTGTGCCTTGCCGCCTGCGGCAATTCCGATGATGTGGCGGGGGATGATTGGCGCACGACCGGCATGGTGGTCGACAGCGGAACCATCACCCATGACGGCGACAGTGTGGATGTCCTGGTCACAGTGAGCGAGAGCAGCGCAGCCTTCTACCGGGACATCCCGGAGCAGGTGCTGTTCGACAGTGTCGCCTTCCCCATGGACATTCCCGATGCGGAGCAGGCATTTCACAGCATCTCCTTTGACGATCTGGACGGCGACGGCGAGAGCGATGTATGGGTGAGTTTTCTTCACGAAAATGGGGATGCAACGGATCTTGTCTGGATCTGGGATCCGGAGGAGCGCTATGT
>USLE01000109.1 GCA_900555465.1 uncultured Butyricicoccus sp. | reverse complement strand
ATATTGGCGACGATGATATCATATCCCGCGCCGATGTCCGCGGCGAGCTTTTCGTCCCGCAGCGCGTCGCCGCACAGCCCGCGGCCGATCGAAACATGGTTTTTCTCCGCGTTTTCCTGCGCGGTTTTCAGGCAGTTCTCGTCGATATCGACCACGGTCTGCACCTCGGCGCCCAGCATCGCCGCGGCGATCGCGAGGATGCCCGAGCCGGTGCCCATGTCGAGCAGCTTGTCGCCGGGCTGCACGCAGTCCTCGAGCGCGGCCATGCACAGCTGGGTCGTATCGTGGCTGCCCGTGCCGAAGCTCGAGGCCGGGTCGATCTCCAAAATGCGCCGCCCCTGCGGGTCGTCCACGGTCTCCCACGAGGGCTTGATCATAAAGGTCCTGCCCACCGGGAAGGGCTTGAAATACTGCTTCCAGCCCCACTCCCAATCCTCCTGCCGGGTGAGCGCGGTCTCTGTGCACAGGCGGCCCCACTCGTGGCCGGTGTCCCGCGCCTTGAGGTTTTCCAGCGCCCGGCAGATATCCGCGTACTGCTTCGCGCCCTCCTCGCTGTCGGGCAGGTATATTTTCAGACAGGTCTCCTGCGCGCGCTTTTCGCGCACCAGATCCTCGTCCACATAGTCCCAGTATATCTCGGTATCCTTTAAAAATTCCTCAAAATCCGCTGCATCCTCGAGCACATAGCCCTCCACGCCGTTATCTTCCAGCAGCGCCTCGACCGGCCCGATGCCCGCGGTCGTCGTATAGATCGTAACTTCTTTCCAGTCCATCCAGTACCTCCATTCCTGCTTTCCGCCCCCACGGAGCGCAATTTCGTTCCGGAAACCGCCATGCGGTTTCCACAAAACGGCTCAGCTCCGCCGGGTCGTTTTGTACCCCGCCCCAGCGCCCCTGGGGCGCGTTCTGGGGGTATCAAAATCCGGTTTCTCCGGAACCGGATTTTGTATATAGGGGGAATTGGATTCCCCCTATAGCAATTTATAGACGGATCAGCCCATACTTTTGTTCCAGATAATGTACCACATCCTCGGGCTGCTCCCAGGTGCCGTCATAGAGCGCAAGCCCCGGATAGACCCGCAGCCCCTGCTCGAGCAGCTCGGCCGATTCCGCGCACAGGCACACCGGCCGCGAGATCATGTAGCGGAATTCCTCCAGCTTGATCACATCGTCCTCGGTCTCGAGCACGATCTTGAGCGCGCCCGCATCGTCCTCCGCCTCGATCAGCGCTTCCTCCAGCCGCGGCCCGCACTCGATCTCGTCCGAAATGTCGATCGTCGGGTCGATGAAATGCGGGTTTTTGCCGTCCGGCGCGAGGATGAAATCGTCATGGTCGCGCGGCACGAACTCGCCGCCCTTGTGGGCCTCCATCGCCTGCAAAAGGCGCGCGGTGTCGTCGTGCTCCGCGGGCAGGAACAATTCGGTGTTGTACAGCTTGGTCTGCGCCCGCAGCCACGCGGAATGCACGCAAACGCCGAGCGACAGCCGCGCGTACGGCGCAGCCATGTCGAGCGCCTCGGTGATGGCCTCCGGGTCATGTGCGGTCAGGATGACGGTCGTCACGCCGATGCGCTGCAGTACGCCGACCGCTGCGCGCACATCCGTGCCGTCCGCCATGCGGCCCTCGTCGTCCTCGATCGCGATCTCCGCGATCACCGTCCGCCCGGTGATGTCGCCCAGCGCGAGCACCGCCGCCCGGAGCGATGCAAAGGTCTGCGCGCCGCGCAGATAATAAAACGCAGCGTCGTCATGCAGCAGCGGACGGAATGCCCGCTTGCACCGGCGGATATAATCCATCGTCACCGGCCGCTCGCACTCGTCCTCATCCGGGACGGGCGGGCATTCGAGCACCAGCCCGACCGGGAGCGGGTCCAGACTGCGCGCCCACTCTGCGCAGGCGGCGCTGTCCGGCGCGATCGCGCCCGCAAAGCGCTCGGGCGCCTGCCGGTACAGCGGCAGGTCGTCCGGGTCGTCCAAGAAAATCTGCGGTGTATGATCCAGCTCACATAACGGAATATCCAAAATCGTTCTCTCCTCTGAAAAAGGGGTCCTGTTTGTCAGTTTTTCTTCCAGCTGCCGTCCGGCAGCGCGGTATATCGCTGCGGTTTTTCCGCCGCCTGCTTACAGATCTCGAGCGCGGCCTGCAGCTGGTCGTCCAGCACATGGGTCTGGCCGTCCAGCAGCTGCACCGCCTCGTCCAGCGCCTGCAGCATATCGGGCGAAGCATACAGCAGCTCCGGGTCCATTTCATAGCTCTCCCGGAAAGCCGTGACCGCTTCGACTACATCGCCGTCATAGGTATTTGTCACTTCGTCGATCAGACCGAACAGCGCAAGGCGCTCGGTCATGGCGTACACGGCGTCCGACTGGTCGCCGAATCGCAGGGTGCGCGTCGTATCGAGCGGCGTCAGGGACGCGGCGTTGACCGTCACCTGCCGGTTTTCGACCTGCAGGTCGGGCGTCAGGCCGACGCCCTCATAGCTGCCCTGCCGGGGCAGCTCAAGCTCGAGCGTGGTGATGACCAGCTTGTCGCCGTTGATCAGCTCGATGTGGAACTGGCCCTGCCCCTTGCCATAGGTCGTTTCGCCCACGAGCACCGCGTCCGCCGTATCCTGCAGGCTGCCCGCGAGCAGCTCAGCTGCGGAGGCCGTGCCGCCGTCCACCAGCACAACGATCTGGTTCAGCGGCAGGCCGCCGCCGGTGGAGTACGTCTGCTCCAGTCCGCCCATGTCCTCGCGCCAGCGCGTCCCGGCGAGGTATACGCCCTCGTCCTCGGTCATGGCGTTTGCCATTTTAAGCGCCACGTCGATCACGCCGCCGCCGTTGCCGCGCAGGTCAAGGATGACCGCGCGGGTGTTCTTTTCATCCAGCCCCTCCCAGATCTCGGAGAAGGCCGTCCAGTCGTTTTCCGAGCCCATCGCGCTGACCTTGATGTATTCCACACCGTCCGCCGGCGTGCTGCTCGACACATAGACCTGATTGACCTGACGGCGCGTGCAGGTCACGGTCAGGTCGCGGCCCTGCCGGCGCACGGTGACCGAGACTGTCGTGCCCTCCGCGCCGCGCAGCAGCTCCGCCACATCGGCGTTGGTCATTTCCGTGGTGTCCACACCATCAACCGCGATAATCATGTCGCCGATCTGCAGCCCGGCCTCCTCTGCCGAGGAGAAGCGCATGACCTCGGCGATCTGCACGCCGTCCACGGTCTCCTGCATGCCCACGCCGATGCCCACAAAGCCCTCGAGCGTGGAAAAGCCCTGCGAATACTCCTCGCTCGACAGATACATCGAATGGGTGTCGAGCAGCGAGAGGATGTCGTTTATGACGTTGTACATCTCCTCCGGATGCTCGGCAAGATACTTGTTGATATAGTTTTGCAGCACATAGGGGTTATTCTCCGCCTCGAGGCCGTATGCCTGAATGAGTTCCCAAATGCTGTCGAACCAGGTTTCGTTCTGCCCGTCCGGCGTCACTGCGCCCGCGGGCATCACAAACGTCATTGCCGCCAGCGCCAGCGCCGCCAGCCGTTTTGCCAGTTTTTTCATGATCGCAATTCTCCATCCTGAGAACAAAACGCAGTCCCTGCGCGCCCCGCGCGCCCATGAAACAGAAAATTCCTGTTCTACAGGAATTTTCATCAAAAGTCAGGACCTGCGCCTGACTTTTGATACCCCGACCCAGCCGCCTTAGGCGGCGTCCAGGGGGTATCAAAACCGGGTTTCCTCCGGGAACCCGGTTTTGTATATAGGGGGAATCGGATTCCCCCTATAGCATGTGTCACATCGCCTCCGGCGCCTCCACCCCGATCAGGCCGAGGGTGTTGGCGATCGCCTGCCGCGCCGCCAGGCACAGCGACAGGCGCGCCGCGCACAGCTTCTCATCGTCGCACTTGATGCGGCACGCATTGTAGAAGTGGTGGAACTGCTGCGCGAGCGTGACCGCGTACTTGTTCAGGCGCGAGGGGTCGCGGCCGGCAGCCGCCTGCGCGATCTCCTCGGGCAGCAGCGCGATCTGCTTGATCAACTGGCGCTCGTCCGCGCCGGTCAGCACGGACAGGTCGACACTTGCCGTATCCGGCATGGGGACGCCGTTTTCCAGACAGTTCTTGATGACCGAGCAGATACGCGCGTGCGCGTACTGCACATAATAGAGCGGGTTGTCCGAATCCTGCTTGACCGCGAGGTCGAGGTCGAACTCCATCTGGGTCTCCGCCGCGCGCGAGTTGAAGAAGAAGCGCGCCGCATCGACCGGGATCTCGTCGAGCAGGTCGGTCAGGGTCAGGCTCTTGCCGGTGCGCTTGGACATGCGCACGACCTCGCCGCCCTGCATCATGCGCACGAGCTGCATGAGCACGATCTCGAGGCGGTGCGAACCGTCGAGGCCCAGCGCGTCGAGCGCGCACTGCAGACGCTTGACGTGGCCGTGGTGGTCCGCACCCCAGATGTTGATGACGCGGTCAAACCCGCGCTTTTCAAACTTGTTGCGGTGGTAGGCGATATCCGCCGCGAAGTAGGTGTAGAACCCGTTCGCGCGGCGCAGCACATCGTCCTTATCGCAGCCGAAATCGGTCGAGCGCAGCCAGAGCGCGCCGTCCTCGGTCTCGTAGGTTGCACCCTTTTCGGTCAGCAGGTCGATGGTCTCCTTGACATAGCCGCTCTGGTGCAGCTCGCTCTCGCGGAACCACACGTCATAGTTGATCTTGTAGCGCTTGAGGTCGCGCTCCATGCGCGCGATGTTGGTCGGCAGGCCGTAGCCCTCGATGATCGCAAAGCGCTCCTCCGGGGTCTTGTCCATCAGGCTGTCGCCGTACTGCTCGACCAGGTCGTGCGCGAGCGCCCTGATGTCGTCGCCCTGATACCACGACGGGTCAAACTCAATCGCGTCCTCGCCGCGGATCTCCTGAATATAGCGGCCCTCGACCGAGTGCGCGAACTTGTCCACCTGATTGCCCGCGTCGTTGATGTAGAACTCACGGGTCACGTCGTTGCCCGACCAGTCGAGCACGGACGACAGGCAGTCGCCCAGCACGCCGCCGCGCGCGTTGCCCATGTGCATCGGGCCGGTGGGGTTGGCGGATACGAACTCGACCATCACCTTTTCCGGATTTTTGGTCTGGGTGCGGCCGTAGTTTTCGCCCATTTCGAATACGTTTTTGACCGCCTTTTCGTACCAGCCCTGGTTCAGCGTGAAATTCATAAAGCCGGGGCCTGCGATATCCACCGTGTCAAAGCAGCTGCCCGCGAGGTCGAGATTCTCGACGATCGCCTCCGCGATCTTGCGGGGCGCCATGCGCAGCGGCTTGGCGCACTGCATGGCAAAGGTGGAAGCCCAGTCGCCGTTCGCGGCGTCCTTGGGGGTCTCTACCGCAACCGGCGGGATGTCGCCCTCGGGCAGCGTGCCCGCTGCGACCGCCTTGTGATAAGCCGCCTCGACGACACGGGTCGCCTCGGCGCGCGCAAATTCATATGCGTTCATTTGTTCACTCTCCGTCTTTTATTTAGCTCGCGTTCTGTCCGCGTCATACCCGCATGGGGT
>USLE01000108.1 GCA_900555465.1 uncultured Butyricicoccus sp. | reverse complement strand
GTGCGCGGCGGTATTCTGGACGTGTTCCCGCCGCAGGCCGAGCACCCCTACCGCGTCGAGTTCTGGGACGACGAGGTGGACTCGATCGCGACCTTTGACGTGGGCAGCCAGCGCCGCCTCGAGCAGGTCGAGGCCCTGCGCTGCCTGCCGTGCATGGAGACCCTGCCCCACCTCGCGCCCGGCGGCGTGAATGGGCTTGCCAGGGCGGTGCGCGGCACGCTGTCCACGCGCCGCAAAAAGCACAAGGACCTCGCCGCCAACATCGAGCACGACGCCGAGCGTCTGGAGCAGACCGGCAGCCTGCCCGCGGCGGACAAATACCTGCCGCTCGTCTACCCCGAGATGGCGACGCTGCTGGACTACCTGCCGGAAAATGCGATCGTGCTGATCGAAGACACGCCGCGCCTGCGCGATGCGGTGCGCGATTTTACCGCCCGCATCGGCGACGACGTGACCGCCCTGCTCGAGCGCGGCGAGATGCCGCCCGGGCTGGACGGCTACGCGCTGGACTTTGCGGCGCTGTGCCGCATGCCGCGCGCCATCCTGCGGCTGGACAGCTTTTTGAACAACGTCCCCGAGCTGGCGCCGCAGCATCTGGAGAACTTCATCGCCAACCAGATGAACGCCTACGGCGGCAATCTGGACATGGCCTCGGCCGACATCCGCAGCTATACCGAGCAGGGGCGCGCGGTGGCGGTCATATGCGGCAGCGAGCTGCGCTGCCGCAACATGCGCGACGCTCTGACCGAGGCGGGCATCAAGGCCGAGATCAGCGACCTGCTGCCCCGGGCCGGGCATGTCTGCATCATGGAGGGCATGCTGTCCGCGGGCTTCGAGTACCCCGACCTCGGGCTGGTGGTCATCACCGAGGGGCAGGTGCTCGCGCGTCGCAAAAAGGCCGCGCCCAGGAAGTCCAACCGCGACCGCGTCAAGTCGTTCACCGACCTGACCCCGGGCGACCTCGTGGTGCACGAGCACCACGGTATCGGCCGCTTCGTGGGCATGGAGCGCATGACCGTGGACGGCGCGGAGCGCGATTTCATCAAGATCGCGTTTGCGGGCACGGATTTCCTGTATGTGCCCGCGACCTCGCTCGACCTGATCTCCAAATATATCGGCGGCGGCGAGCCCGAGCGCGTGCGCCTGAACAAGCTGGGCGGCGCAGACTGGTCGCGCTCCAAGGCGCGCGCCAAGGCGGCCGCCAAGGAGCTGGCCGAGGGCCTGATCAAGCTGTACGCCGAGCGCGCCAAGATCAAGGGCTTTGCCTTCCCGGCGGACGATGCGTGGCAGCGCGAGTTCGAGGACGCCTTCCCCTATGAGGAGACCGAGGACCAGCTGCGCTGCATCGCGGAGATCAAGATGGATATGGAGTCCGACCGCCCGATGGACCGCCTGCTGTGCGGCGATGTGGGCTTCGGCAAGACTGAGGTCGCGCTGCGCGCGGTGATGAAGTGCGTGCTCGCGGGCAAGCAGGCGGCCATCCTCGTGCCGACCACCGTACTCGCGCGCCAGCACTATTTGACCGCCCTGCAGCGCTTTCAGGGGCATCCGGTGACCATCGAGCTGCTCACGCGCTACAAAACCGGCTCGGAGCAGACCAAGCTGCTGCAAAAGCTCGAGGCCGGTTCGGTGGATATCGTCATCGGCACGCACAAGCTGTTCAACAAGAAGATCAAGTTCAAAGACCTCGGGCTGCTCGTTGTGGACGAGGAGCAGCGTTTCGGCGTGTCGCACAAGGAGACGCTCAAGGAGCTGTCCAAGAACGTGGACGTGCTCACCCTGTCCGCGACGCCCATCCCGCGCACGCTCAACATGGCGCTGTCCGGCATCCGGGACATGTCCTCCATCGAGGAGCCGCCGCTCGACCGCCATCCGGTGCAGACCTTTGTGCTCGAGCAGAACGATGGTGTGCTGCTCGACGCGATCCGGCGCGAGCTGTCGCGCGGCGGGCAGGTGTACTACCTGCACAACCGCGTAGAATCCATCGAGCGGTGCGCAGCACAGCTTCAGCAGCGTCTGCCGGACGCGCGCATCGGCATCGTGCACGGCAAAATGGCGCAGAAGGAGATCGCCGCGGTCATGAACGCGATGGCGGACGGCGAAGTCGATATTCTGGTCTGTACGACCATCATCGAGACCGGCATCGACATCCCGAACGCCAATACGCTCATCATCGAGAACGCGGACAATCTGGGCCTTGCCCAGCTGCACCAGATCCGCGGCCGCGTCGGGCGCTCGTCGCGCCATGCGTACGCCTATCTGTGCTACCGGCGCGGCAAGGCGCTGTCCGAAATCGCGCAGAAGCGCCTGTCTGCGATCCGCGAGTACGCGGCGTTCGGCTCGGGCTTCAAGATCGCGATGCGCGACCTTGAGATCCGCGGCGCGGGCAACGTGCTCGGCCCGGAGCAGTCCGGCCATATGATGAGCGTGGGCTACGACCTGTACCTCAAGCTGCTCGAGGAGGCCGTGCAGGAGGAAAAGGGCGAGACCCCCAAGCCGCGCGTGGACTGCGCAGCCGAGCTGCTGCTGTCCGCGAACCTGCCGTCCAGCTATGTGCCGGACGCGGGCCAGCGCGTGGACCTGTACCGCCGCATTGCGCTCATCCGCACCGGGGAGCAGAAGAGCGACATGCTCGACGAGCTGATCGACCGCTTCGGTGAGCCGCCGGCGGAGGCGGTGGCGCTGCTCGACATTGCGCTGCTGCGCAGCCAGGCGAGCGAGCAGGGCATTTCCGAGATCAAACAGCAGGACGGCCGCCTGCTGCTCACCTTCGCAGAGACCGATTTTGCGCGCCTGTCCGCCCTGTGTGGGGACGATGCGTTCCGCGGGCGGCTGCTGCTCAACGCGGGTTCGTCGCCGTACCTGTCCCTGCGCCTGAACAAGGGCGAGCAGCCGCTTGACATGGCGGAGACGCTGGTGGAGAAGTACGCCGCAACGGCGTGAGTTGCTTTTTCGTAGGGGCGCGCATTGCGCGCCCGGGGAGCGGTGCGGCTGCACGATACTGCTAATTTCGTAGGGGCCGAGAAGGTGAATTGCCGCTGACGCGAAGCGTATTCGTTTTTCCTAACGGTATATTCGCGGCCTGCGCGGCCGCACTGCGCACAAGAGGAGGGGGAACCGTATGGTTCCCCCTGCCTCTTGCGAATCACCACCCCTTCCTTCAGGGCGCGCTGCGCGCGCAAAGGTGCGTGGCGCTAAACTTCTCGCCGCCCAGCCGCCGGAAGCAGCAAGAAGGGCGGGTTCCACACCGCGGGGTGCGTCCGCTTCTGGTGTGGCATCCGTTTTGCCTACCGTGATACGGCAAATGGGCGGCAGACGGAAGGTGTCACTTACTCTTGCGCGCGAAGCGCGCCTTAAAGGAAAGAGGTTGACCCGCAAGAAGGGGAAAACCCTTGGTTGTCCCCTTCTTGCCCGCAGTGAGGCCGCGCAGGTCGCGAAAATGCAGTTATGAATCAGTGCGTGGAAAATCTGCGTCAGCGGAACAGATGCGCGTCCGTTTGTCGTATGACAGCGGTATTCGCTTGACTTTCGCGTATAATATGGTATACTAAGGACAAATTAAGATCGCAATTTATGCGATGACGCGGGAAGAGTAGCCGTTTTCCGGCGCGCCCAAGAGAGAAGCCCCTTTGGCTGGAAGGGCTTTGCGCGCGGCGCGGTGAAGTGCGCCCGCCGAGCACCGGGGTCAAACGCCCCGCGGGATCGCCCGTTACAGCGTATCCGAGTGAGAAACAGGAGTGGAACCGCGACCTAAAGCCGCCTCTTTGGACAAAAGAGGCGGCTTTTTTGACGAAAGGAGACAGCATGTGGGATGATCTTCTGATGACGGCAGGCGATGTGCTGTTTGCATTGATACCCGATCCCAAGGAAACAGATGATTTCTTCGCTGCGGATGTGTTGGAAACGCGGGTGCAGACCCGCTTTCCCGGCAGGATCTGCCGCTCCGTGCACCTGCGTCCGCTGACCCGCCAGCCCGCGGGCTGGTACACCTGCCGGAAAAAGCATCTGGCGCTGCTGACGCCGGGGCGGCGCGTTTTTGTGGCTGTCCGCAAAAATAAGCTCGTCCGCGTGTCCGAACTGCGTCAGGCAGACAAAACAACTGTAAACAAATCCGAAAAGGAGATAAAACCATGAAACTGTTCAACACCCTGACCCGCCAGAAGGAGGAGTTCGTCCCGATCACCCCGGGCGAGGTCAAAATGTATTCCTGCGGCCCGACCGTGTACAACTACTTCCACGTCGGCAACGCGCGCCCGTTCATCGTGTTCGACCTGCTGCGCCGCTACTTTGAGTACCGCGGCTACAAGGTGAAATTCGTGCAGAACTTCACCGACATCGACGACAAGGTGATCAACAAGGCGAACGAAGAAGGCGTGGACTTCAACGTCATCGCGGACCGCTATATCAAGGAATACTACGTCGACGCCGAGGGCCTCGGCATCGGCAAGGCGACCGTGCACCCGCGCGCGACCGAGACGATGGACGCGATCATCGACATCGTGCAGAAGCTGCTCGACAACGGCCACGCCTACCTCGCGCCGAACGGCGACGTGTACTTCCGCACCAAATCCGACCCGGATTACGGCAAGCTGTGCCACCAGCCGATGGAGGAGCTGCAGGCCGGCGCGCGCATCTCGGTCGGCGAGCAGAAGGAGGACCCGATGGACTTCGCGGTCTGGAAGGCCGCCAAGCCCGGCGAGCCCGCGTGGGACACGCCGTGGGGCAGCAAGGGCCGTCCGGGCTGGCACATCGAGTGCTCCGCGATGGTCAATAAGTACCTCGGCCCGACCATTGACATCCACTCCGGCGGCCTCGACCTCATCTTCCCGCACCATGAGAACGAGATCGCCCAGTCCGAGTGCGCCAACGGCTGCGCCTTTGCGCATTACTGGCTGCACAACGGCTTTTTGACCATTGACAACGAGAAGATGTCCAAATCCAAGGGCAACTTCTTCATGGTGCGCGACGCGGCCAAGGAATTCGGCTACGAGACCATCCGCATGTTCATGCTGTCCGCGCACTACCGCACCCCGCTCAACTACTCGGCCGAGTCGCTCGAGATGAACAAGGCATCCCTTGCCCGCCTGTACGAGGCGCGGAATAACATGGAGTTCCGCATCAGCAAGGCGGAGGGCGACGCGATGACCGCGGAGGAGTCCGCCAAGATGGAGGCCCTCGCGGCGTACAAGCAGAAGTTCATCGACGCGATGGACGACGACCTGAACACCGCGGACGCACTTTCCGCGATCTTTGAGCTGACGCGCGAGATCAACGCCTACATGGGCGCGCATCAGGACGCGACCAAGGCGTTCCTGACCGCGGCGCACGCGCTGTTCATGGAGTTGACCGGCGTGCTCAACATCGTGCAGAAGCACGAGGACGCGGCCGCCGACCCGGACGCGGAGAAGATCGAGGCGCTGATCGCGCAGCGCGCGGCGGCAAAGAAGGAAAAGAACTTCGCCGAGGCCGACCGCATCCGCGACGAGCTGGCCGCGATGGGCGTCACAATCAAGGACACCCGTCAGGGTACCCAGTGGAGCCACGCAT
>USLE01000107.1 GCA_900555465.1 uncultured Butyricicoccus sp. | reverse complement strand
TGCCGATGGCGAGCACGCGGATATACTGCGGCTCGGCCTGCCGCAGTCCGTGCCGCCCGAGCCGCAGTATATCCGCGTGCTCGCCATCGGCAGGCAGGGACGGGGGCTCCTACGCCGCATGAAAGATACCTGCGCCCTGCCGGTCATCATCAAGCCGGTCACCGAGCGCAGTCTCCCCGAAAATTTGCAGCCTGCTCTTGCGCGCGACGCGCTTGCGGACGACCTGTATGCCCTCGCCTACCCCGCGCCCAAATTGCGCGTCGGCGGCGGGCACTTCCGCAAAACACCGTTCTGCCTGACGGACGACTGATCTCCCGCCGTTTTCCCGGCGGGAAATTTTTTACGCAAACTACTTGACCTGTCGTAGTAGTTCTGCTATGATTACTACGACAGATAAAGTATAGAGGTGATGGCATGCTGGGAAGCGACGTGATGCGCGGCTATAACGACATGCTCATCCTGTGCCTGCTGCTGGAGGGCGACTCCTACGGCTATGCGGTCTCGCGCGAGATCGAGCGGCGCAGCGGCGGCGAGTACCCGATCAAGGAGACCACGCTGTATTCCGCGTTCGGGCGGCTGGAAAAGCAGGGGTATATCGTCCCCTATCAGGGCAGCGAGACGCAGGGCAGACCGCGCACCTATTACACCATCACGGACGAGGGCCGCAGGGCCTATGCCGCCAAATGCGCGGAGTGGCGCGTGCTCAAGACCGTGGTCGACCGATTTGCAAAGGAGGATACGGAAGATGGAAGCGATTCGTAACTATGTGGAGGCATTGTTTGCCGCCTTGCCGCAGCGCGAGGATGTCCTGCGGGTCAAGGCCGACATGCTGGCGAATCTGGAGGATAAGTTCAACGCCCTGCTGGACGAGGGCAAAAACGAGGCCGAGGCAACCGGGCTGGTCATTGCAAGCATCGGTTCCGCAGAGGAGCTGCGCAGCGAACTCGGTTTGGATGCCGAGCCTGCGGAAATCCCGTCCGAACCTGCATCCAAGACTGTCGATCCGGCGCTGGCAGAGGAGTACCGCCGCTATCAGGACCGCAAGCATGTGATGATCGCTGCTGCGGTTGCTCTGTTCATCCTGTCGCCTTTTACACAGAATTTGTTTGAAAATCTCTTTTACTTGGAAGCATTCGGAAACTTCCTGTTTTTCTCCATGATCGCGGCGGGCGTAGCGCTGTGCATCCTCTCCGGACGGCGGGACGACTATTATGCCGAGCTATTCTCTCTGGGCAAGGATGAAGACGATGAGGAAGACGGAGCAGAAGACGCAAACTACCGCGTGGCCACATTGTTTTCCTCCATTGCGTTCCCAATCGGCGCTGTGATATACCTGTGCATCGGCGTTCTGTGGGATCTGTGGCATCCCGGCTGGCTGATTTTTGTAGTCTGCGGTGCGCTGACCGCCGTCATCGCAGGAATCGAATATTTCCGTCAGCAGCAATAATTGACTTTTTCCCTCTTTTGCTTTACAATACAGTTTAGCACAGTAAAGCAAAGAGGGATTTTCTTTTATGATCGGACTGGGAACCATTGTCAACTGCGGCACCGTCATCGCGGGCACCACGCTTGGCGTTTTCCTCAAGGGCGGGCTGCCGCGACGTTTTGAAACCACCATCATGCAGGCGCTCGGCCTGTGCACGTTCTTCATCGGCATCGGCGGCGCGGTCGCCGGGCTGGTGACCATTGAGGACGGCGCACTCTCCACCCAGCACACCATGCTGCTGGTGCTCAGTCTGGTCATCGGTGCGCTGATCGGCGAGGCGCTCGACATTGAAACGCGCCTGAACGACTTCGGCACTTGGTGCCAGACCCGCTTTGCGGGCGGCGGCGAGGACGGCAAGTTTGTCGAGGGCTTTGTGGCCTCCTCCCTGCTGTTCTGCGTGGGCGCAATGGCAATTGTCGGCTCGCTCGAGGACGGTTTAAACGGCAACCCGTCCATCCTGATCGCAAAAGCCGTGCTCGACGGCGTGGCCGCCATCGTGTTCGCGGCCTCGCTCGGCAAGGGCGTGTACCTGTCCGTGCTGCCGCTGTTCGTATATCAGGGCGGTATCACGCTGCTCGCGCGGTTCATCCGCCCGTGGCTGACCGACGCGCTGATCAGCCAGCTGTCCTGCATTGGCTCGGTGCTGATTTTCGCCATCGGCTTCAACCTGATGTTCGACAAAAAGGTCAAGGTCGGCAACCTGCTGCCCGCGATCTTCCTGCCGGTGGTATTTTTCTTCCTCGCGAAGTTTTTCCCCGCGCTGGGGACGCTGTAATCAAAAAGGAGGCCGTTTGGCCTCCTTTTTGCTTGGGTTCGTATTTCCTGCTCAGTCTCCGACGACGCTCCCGGTGACGGTCACGCTCTTGGGCGCATCGGTATCCGCGCCCTCCTCGATGATTTTTGCCGCGCCGTCCTCGCGGACCGTGATGTCGTATTCCCCTGCCTCGCCTTCCTTGCCTTCGACGGCGTACTGCGTGGTGTACGAACCGTCCTCGTTCTGCTCCTCCGGGATGGTGACGGTGACATCGCTGCCGTCCTCGCCCTTGACCGAATAGGTCGTCGAGCCGTCCGGATTTACCTGCGTGTCGGTCACCTCGCCGGTGAACACTACGCGGATGCTCTCGAACAGCGCGCCGTCGGTCGCGACATTCGCCGCGCCTGCGGCGGTCACGGTCAGCGCCGCCGCTGCGGCTACAACTACGCCCTTACGGATATGACCCTGTTTCATGTGTCTGGCCTCCTGCCTGATTTCGCTGCCGGAGGCATGCAGATGTGCGAATGTCGCCTTGTATAACTCTTTGTCAGTCATCGTTCCAGCCCTCCAGCTTTTGTCTCAGTTTTTGTCTTGCCCGCAGCAGGCGGGTCTGCACGGCGCTCTCGCGCAGGCCGAGCGCTTCCGCGATCTCGCGCACCGAATAGTCCTCGTAATAATAGAGGTGCACGGGCACGCGGTACTTCTGCGGCAGCTCCATCACCGCGAAAAACAGCGCGGACTGCTCGGGGGTCTCAAAGCCGAGCGTTTCAGCGTAGTCCTCGATCGGCGCAGTGTACCGCCGCCACGGAGACACCAGATACCGCTTGCACTCGTTGACGGTCACGCGGATGAGCCAGCGCCGGATATGCTGCTCGTCTGTAAACGGCTTTTTCGCCTGATAGCATTTGATCAGCGCGATCTGCGCCATGTCGTCCGCATCGGCCGCGTTTTTGGTATATTGGAACGCGATGGCGAACAGGTTGTCCCGGTACCGCCCTGCGATCTCCTCAAATTGTGCCTCGTCCATGATTCACCCCGTCTGCTGTGGATTTGAAAGGCCTTTCATAGATAATACCTTTGCGCGGCCGGAAATATCACAAAATTTTTTGTGCGCGCCCGTTTTTTTGCAGGGGCATCCGCTGCGCAGCGGACAAAATCCGCCCGGAATTGACTTTGCCTTCCCGGTGCACTATAATAAGAGAAAGCCGGAAGGAGCCGTGAAATATGCTAGCATACACCTATGTAGAACAGGGGCATTTCGCCCTGCTGGACAAGCCGATGCCCGCTTTGCGCGACCCGCGGGACGCGATTGTGCGCGTCACGCTCGCCAGCATCTGCACCAGCGACCTGCATATCAAGCATGGCTCTGTGCCGCGCGCCGTGCCCGGCGTAACGGTCGGGCATGAGATGGTCGGCGTGGTCGAGCAGGTCGGCGAGGCCGTACATTCCGTACGCCCCGGCGACCGCGTGACGGTCAACGTCGAAACCTTCTGCGGCCACTGCTTTTTCTGCCAGAACGGCTTTGTCAACAACTGCACCGATCCCGAGGGCGGCTGGGCGCTCGGCTGCCGCATCGACGGCGGCCAGGCGGAATATGTGCGCGTGCCCTACGCCGATCAGGGTCTGAACCGCATCCCCGAGGGCGTATCCGACCGGCAGGCGCTGTTCGTCGGCGACGTGCTCGCCACCGGCTATTGGGCGGCGCGCATCTCGGAGATCAAGCCCACCGACACCGTGCTCATCCTCGGCGCCGGGCCGACCGGCATCTGCACTATGCTGTGCGCGCTGCTGCGCCAGCCCCGGCGGCTGATCCTGTGCGAGGCCGACCCCGCGCGGCGCCGCTTCGTGCAGGAGCACTACCCTGATGTGCTCACGGTATCGCCCGGGCATGTGCTGGAATTCGTCCGGCAAAACAGCGCCCACGGCGGCGCGGACGTGGTGCTCGAAGTCGCAGGCACGGAGGAGAGCTTCCGCATGGCGTGGGAGTGCGCGCGGCCGAACGCGATCGTGACCATCGTCGCGCTGTATGACAGGCCGCAGGTGCTGCCCCTGCCCGAGATGTACGGCAAAAACCTGACCTTCAAGACCGGCGGCGTGGATGGCTGCGACTGCGCCGAGATCCTGCGGCTGATCGCCGCGGGCGAGCTGGACACCACCCCGCTGATCACGCACATCTTCCCGCTCCGCGAGATCGACGCGGCCTATGCCCTGTTTGAAGGGAAGCGCGATAATGTGATGAAGGTCGCCATCACCATTTGACAGTGGATAATGGAGAATGGAAAATTGAAAATTACCCGCGCTATGCGCGGCACAAAACAGAAAACAGGCCGCAAACGCGGCCTGTTTTCATAAAAACGCCCGGCTTTGCCGGGCATTTTTATGCAGGAAAAGCGATTTTGTGTGCCGCGCGCGGCGCGCAATTATCGCGTCCGGGACGCATCCGCGCCCCTGCGCGGTGCGTCCTCTCGATGGGAAGGCTTGCCTTTCCATCGAATTTAGTCGACGAGCTTATCCAGCTCCTTGACGTGCTCGGTGCCGGTCGCGGTCGCGTGCTCCGCCTGCTTGGCGTACAGCCCGACCTGCGCCGCAGCCTTCTTGATGCCCTGCATCGTGCCCGCGCCTGCCACGCAGCCGCCCGGGCATGCCATGCCTTCGAGCAGGTAGCCGTTGAACTTGCCCGCCTTGGCCGCTGTCATCATCTTGCGGCACTCGCGCAGGCCCTCCGCATTGGTGACCTTGACCTCGCGCTCCGGGTACTTCTCCTTGATGACGTTGACGACCGCCTGCGCAACGCCGCCCGAAACCGCAAAGTTACGGCCGTCGGTCGAAGCGTCGTTGACGCCGTGCGGGTCTTCGGGCAGGGACTCCAGATCAACATGGCGCGCATCGAAAATGCCGGTCATCTCCTCGAAGGTCAGCACGAAGTCTACCTCGCTGCGCACGTCCTTGCGCATTGCCTCGAGCTTTTTCGCCGCGCAGGGGCCGATGAAGGCAACCTTCGCGTCCGGATGGTGGTGCTTGATCAGGCGCGCGGTCAGGGTCATGGGCGTCAGCGCCATCGAGATGCAGTCCGCATGCTCGGGGAACAGCTTTTTCGCCATCATGGACCACGCCGGGCAGCAGGAGGTGCCCATAAAGGGCAGCTTCTCCGGTACTTCATTGACAAAGTCGTCCGCCTCCTGCGCAGCGCACAGGTCGGCGCCGATCGCGACCTCGAGGATATCCGCAAAGCCGAGCTGCTTCATCGCAGCGCGCAGCTTGCCCGGGGTCACCTTGGGGCCGAACTGACCGACGAACGCCGGCGCAACCGCCGCGTAAACGCGCTCGCCCGCCTGGATCGCGCGGATCATCTGGAAAATCTGG
>USLE01000106.1 GCA_900555465.1 uncultured Butyricicoccus sp. | reverse complement strand
GATGTCGGCGGTCTGGAAGGCCTGCGGAAATGGCTGGACGAGAAAAAAGAGCTCTTAACGCCGGAAAAGCGCGCTGAACTGCGCGCGAAAGGCCTCCAGCCGCCGCGGGGCATCCTGCTGGTGGGCGTTCCCGGCTGCGGCAAGTCCCTGTCGGCAAAATCCATTTCCGTCAACTGGAAGCTGCCGCTCTATCGTTTGGATTTTGCAACCGTTCAGGGCAGCTACGTCGGCCAGTCCGAACAGCAGCTCAAGGACGCTCTGACCACGGCGGAGAACGTATCGCCGTGCATCCTATGGATCGACGAGATCGAAAAGGGCCTGTCCGGCGCCACAAGCGGCGCAGGGGACGGCGGCGTTTCCACCCGGATGGTGGGTCAGTTCCTGTTCTGGATGCAGGAATGCAAAAAGCAGGTGTTTGTCGTCGCCACCGCGAACGATGTTTCCATGCTCCCCTCGGAGCTGCTGCGCCGCGGCCGCTTCGACGAGCTGTTTTTCGTCGACCTGCCGACGGCCGACGAACGCAGGGAAATCCTTTCGCTGTACATGCGCAAATATCTCGATCTGGAGTTCAGCGGGGAGCTTGCCGATCAGATCGTGCAGATCACAGACGGATTTACGGGCGCGGATCTGGAGTCAACCGTCCGCGACCTCGCCTATCGGGTCATTGCGAACAAGAGCTTTGTGCTCACCGCGGAAAACATCATTTCGGCATTCAACAACGTAGTTCCGCTGTCGCAGACCAGCCCGGAAAAGATCGAAGCGATCCGCGACTGGGGCAAGGAGCGCGCTGTGCCGGCTTCCGGAAAGCCGATCGGCGGCGAAGAGCTCGCGCAGAAAAAGAGCGGCCCGAAAACCCGGAAGGTACTGGTATAAGATCAGTGTGCAAAGTGCGGAAGCAGCTGTCGCAGGCTTCCGCGCTTGCTTTCATTCGTGATGTCAGGAGGGACAAACATGCCCAGACCCATGTTGAAAAAAACGCAGCAGGCCCAGACGCAGGCCGCAGATCTGTTAAGCGCAGTGAAGCCGCAGCAGCGCCAACAGCAGCAACAGCAAATCGACAAGATGAAGCTCGACCGTTTGCTGCGCAGGCCGCGCTCCAAGGCATATATGGAGGCGCTCCACCGGCTGGATGCCGGCGGCCATGCACACAACCAGCAAAAAGTGGATGAGATCATACAGACGATCCGAAGCGAACTGCCCGAGGTGGAGCTGGACGGCATCCTGCTCGGATATGTGTCGATCTGTTATCTCGGCCGCCCCTATGAAGTACATACGCTGGATATGACAGGGGAAATTATCGAGCATTACAAGGCGGGCCAGACGCTGCCGAACGGCTTGGAAAAAGCGCGCGGCATCGCTATGCGCGGCGGATATGATTTCATCGAAGTGTACGTCGACTGCTGCAGGGCGGTCAGTGCAAACGGCACGGTGTCGGTCATTCCCGGCTGACAGGAAGCAGCCCCGGCGAAATCTTCCGGCGGCCTGCAAGCGCCGGATACCAAGCAGCCCTTCCCGGACGCTGTAAAAAGGAGATAAGAGGATGTCCAAACTATTCGACAAGTTCCTGACGAAGATGCTGGCCGTTATTGTGATCATCGTGTTCATAATCGGGTTTCGCGAGATGATCCTGACCGATGATGACACTGCCACCGCTTTTGGGGCGCTCATGGGTATGCTGCCCTTTGCCGAGGTCGTGACGGATGTAATCTGCAAAATCCTGCGGTATCAATACGAGATCCCGGTGATCAGCACGGCATCGGTATGGACAGATCTGATCCGGCTGGCGCTGATGGCCTGCCTGCAGCCTATCATCGTAGGATTGCTTACTGCCATGTTTCTCCCCCTGCCGGCGGGGATGGACAGCTACGAGCGGGAAGTTTATATGGACAGCTTCCGTTATCGTGCGAAAGAGCTCCTGCTCACCATTATTTCCGCTCCCCTGCTGGCGCTGGTCGCTTCATGGTTTTCGGCGTTCCTGTTTGACCTTTTAATCAGCACCTTCGGAACCCCGGGTTCCATCCTGCTGGGCGCTTTATCCGTCATCGGGTTGAGCGCGGTTTCACTCGTGCCTCTGCTGGTCACCGGCACTGCTGTCGGAACAGCGATCGCGTGGCGGCTGCTGGTGACTTTAGGCTCAAAAATGGTCACGACATTTGTAACCGACGCCTTCTGTCTGGCGGTTTATGTCGCGATCCTGGGCGGCATTCAAGAACACATTGCCACCTCCATTGTGGCCCTGGTGATCTGGCTCATCATCATGGATTTGGGCGTAAACGCCCTTCAGCACGCCGTTGTGGGTATTCCCAAAAGGAATTGACCAGCGCCCCTGCATCGCTGTATCAGTCATCGCATAGACAGTTACGCTTTGGGGACGGCACACCGCACCCAAACTACTGCAACAGGACAACATCTGGGCGCAGAAAACGCCACTCCTTGCGCCGGAGATTTGGCGGTTGCAAAAAAGGCATCCAATCCAAATATGGATTGGATGCCTTTTCCGTTATCATAGCACCGCCCGTGCCGTCAGAAAAACCTGCAAACCGCACAAGCCGGTACCAATCGCACCGCTGCCTGTCAGCATAGTGTTTGCGGTGTTGCTGCTTGCGGTCTTTTGCATTGCAGCACAAGTGCGGCGCGCCGTTATTCCGCTGCCCGCAGGCGGAGCGTATAGGATTCGCCCTCAACCAGATCAATGCTTCTGGCGCTGAAGCGCGGTTCGACCACAAAGGAACCGTCATCTGCCATGTCGGATATCGTGACGTTATCCTCTCCTTTTCCTACCAGCTCGCCGGAGGAATCGTACAGCTCCCAGACAAAGTAGGCTCCGCCGTAGCCCTCTATTTCTGCCGTGCCGATAAACGAGAGATCCGCTTTATACCCTTCCGAATAAATCGAATTCGAATAGTGGATATCCACATCGATGTCCTCGATGGTTGTTATATACCCATCCTCATCGGTTACAGAGAAGGGCAGATCCGGCAGCGCAATATCAGGCGCTTCCGCCATGACGTCCGCTTCGTCCTTGCCGTCATCATTGCGGAACGAGATCGTGTACGAAGAATCCAGGTCAATGGTTTCCTCATCGAAATACAGCGTCGTCTCAAACGTGTCTCCCGGCTCACGCATATAATCATGAATGTCTGCAATGCCGCTCTCTACGAGATGGCCGTCCTCGTCTTCCAGGTCATATTTCAGGTAGGGTTCAAATTCTGTATCGAAGCCCTCGTTGATGTTTTCGAGTTCACCGCTTACCGTCACCTGAATGCCGAGGTTGCCCAGACGGCTTTCCGGCTGTACATCTGTAATACGCAGCTTACCGATGATAATCGGATCGTCCGGCACGAAATCCACATCCTGAAAACTCCAGCTGTCACCTTTCAGACGCAGGCAGTTGACCGTGACCGGCAGGCGCTTTGCCTCGATCGTCATCTGGAACTCCGGCTCTACCCGGATCGTGCAGTCAGCCGATACGCCATTGACCGTCCTCGCGGTGATCGTGACGGTTCCCTCAGACTTGCCGGTTACAACGCCGTCCGATACCGTTGCGATCCCAGGGTCGGATGAAGTCCACGAAGCGATGGTTTTATTGGTCGCGTTTTCCGGATAGACCGTATAGTTGATTTTTGTTGAGTTGGTCGCGCGGATCGTATCCTGCTCCGGCTCCAGTTCCAGCCCGGTCGGCGCAACCGTCGAACCGCTCTCCATACGCATGATCGTGACCACGCTCTGCTCGCGGGTATAGGGGTCCTGCGGCGCGAAGCGCCCGTTCTCCACACCGTTCATGATACCGGCGGCCTGTACCTGTCCCACCTGTGTGCGCGCCCAGGAAGAAATCGTGCTGTTATCGGTAAAGGACGGGGCTGCCTCGGTCAGCTCTTTTCCCATTGCGCTGCTCAGGTTGGTCAGGATGACGGCAGCTTCCTCCCGCGTCAGCAGGTCATTCGGCGCAAAACGTCCGCCGCCTACACCCTGTACCACACCAAGGCCGCCCATTTTCTCCACGCTCTCGTCCGATGTATCGGTGAATGTTGCTCGCGCAGTAATCTCCGTACCGGAAACATCCTCGAAAAACGCAGTCGCAAGGGCGCAGAATTCCGCACGGGTGATTGGCTCCGCGTATTTCTTTTGCAGCGTTTTGGGAATGATGCCGCGGTCGATGCCCTCCTCAACTGCCGCTGCTGCCCACGATGACGGGGTGCGGTAGTGGCTGGCGTATTCCGGATCCACCCGCGTGGAAAGCGTATTCAGCGTTGTATTTACGGTGCCGTGGAGCTCATAGGTCTTTTTGCCGCCGCTTGCAACGGCTTGCCGACGGGAATTCCACGTCGAATAAGGCAGCTCTACCTTATTCCCATCCGGTCCCGAATACCAATACGTTGTATAACCGGTCGAAGAAAATACATCCTGACTGATGTAGATATCCGGATGGAAGTCACTACCGAACCCGGCAACCTCCTGCCATTTCCCATCTTTTAAGGTGTAGTAATAGTTTGATTCATAGCTGGTTCCACCGCCATCAATCGTCCAGACCATATACACATATCCGTCCGTGCCGCTGCTCAGCGTCATCTCATGGCTGAAATGATCGCCGCCGTCATAATCCAGCTCTATGGGCAGATTCCCTGCCAGCCGCACCATTTTCCCGTTCTGATAGGTGTAGATACAGTTGATGAACGAGCCGCCAGCGACATTTTCCCCTTCCACTTCCTTGCCAAAGACGAGTTCCGGAACCCCGTCCTGATTGAAGTCGGTCAGTTGTGCATAGTTGACATTTTCGTTAAGCCATGTCTCCACGCCTTCAATGTTTATGAATTCGTCCGCAGGAACATCGGTCACCGGCATGCCGATACTGTCTATCTGCTCTTGCAGGAAATCATAGTAAGCACGGTATGCGTCGTCGATCGGGGCCGCTGCCGCCGTCGTGAGGCACCCCGCACCCAGTGCAGCCGCACATACTGCCCCCGCCAATAAAGTCCGCCCGATTGTTTTCATTGCGCTTCCCTCCTGATATGCTCCTTCGATTGCTTATGGTTCCGCCGCAGCCCCACGAACCGGTTCAGCCGCCCCGCCGGCCGAAATGTACGGACACAGGCGATGGGTAAAACTGAGTACCCGGCTATTGGCAAAAGGACAGCCACCCGGATACAGACAGCTGCCCTATGACGTTGTTTACCTCGCGCTGATCGCGGGCCGCATCAACAGCCGCCCGCAAACTGGTGCAGGCAGCCGCTGCATCCAGCAGCGCCGAACTTTTTCGTTTTGAGATACGCTTCTTACCCGAAAAATCCGTTTTCCGAATCCCATGTACCCGAGCTCCAGCCATCCTCCAGGCTCTGATAGCTGTCATAGGAGTCCCGGTCATTTTCATACAGGTAATCCTCGAAGCCGTCATCCGAACCGTGGCTGTCATCACCGACAAAGCCATCTTCGGCGTCCCACTCGCCCGAGTTCCAGCCTTCTTCCAGATCCTGATAGAACTCATAGGAATCCGGATCATTGTCCTTGAGATAGTCCTCAAACGAGTAGTCGTCCGGATCGATATCCGAAGAACCGCTGCCGGAAGAACCCGAAGAGGAATAACTGCCGGAAGATGCGCTGCCGTC
>USLE01000105.1 GCA_900555465.1 uncultured Butyricicoccus sp. | reverse complement strand
CGTAGGGCGCGAGAAGGTGAATTGCCGTGCAATTTCGTAGGGCGCGACGACCTCGGCGCGCCAAGCTCTGAGCCACGACCCCGGCGCGCCAAACGCTGCGTCCACCCCGTAGGGGCGCGCATTGCGCGCCCGCATATCTGCACTCGGCTGGAGCGTCGCCTTTACGAAAACGGCAAGCGCAGGCCAAACATCGCCAGCCCCCCCCCCGCCCCCGGGGTCAGGCGTGAGACCGAACCGCCGCGACATTATCGCAAATCAAATTTTTCCACAGTATGTGGACAAATTTGTTTGCGGTCGCGGGCAGCCGTGTGCATCCCCGGCGGGGGTGATTCGCAAGAGGGGGTAAGGCCCCTCTTGTGCGCCTGTCGCGCGCAGCGACATCGTTCCCGCCCGTGAAGCATGGGCACTCCCGTCCGTCTTTCAGGCGAACACCTCCGGGGGAGGGCGCACTGTGTGCCCCTGCGCAAATTTCCCATTTTGGCTATAGAAATGCTATATGCCATATGCTATAATAGTTTCGCAATATAAAACAAAGATAGAGGAACAACGCCATGAAAGGAATCATTCTTGCTGCGGGCAAGGGCTCGCGCCTTTATCCCATGACCCGGCCGGTGTGCAAGCCGCTGCTGCCGGTATACGACAAGCCAATGATCTACTATCCGCTTGCGGTTTTGATGCAGGCGGGCATCCGTGATATCCTGATCATCATCCCGCCCGGAGAAGAGGGCCCGTTTTACCGCCTGCTCGGCTCGGGCGGCCGCTTCGGCGTCAACATCACCTACGAGGTGCAGGATGTGGCGCGCGGCATCGCAGATGCGCTGCTGATCGGCGAGCAGTTCGTCGGCTCGGATGACGTGTGCCTCGTGCTGGGCGACAACATCTTCTATTCGCCGGATTTTGAATGTTATCTGAACAAGGCGCTTTCGCTGGGCGGGGGCGCGTGCGTGTTCGGCTACTATGTGGACGACCCGCGGGCGTTCGGTGTGGTCGAGTTCGACGAGCAGGGCCGCGCGGTCTCGATCGAGGAAAAGCCGCGCTACCCCAAGTCAAATTATATCGTCCCCGGTCTGTATTTCTATGATAACGACGTCATGGAGATCGCGCACAACCTCAAGCCCTCGGCGCGCGGCGAGCTCGAGATCACGGACGTCAATCTGGAATACCTGCGCCGCGGCAAGCTGCACGTGGTCAAACTCGACCGCGACTTTGTCTGGCTGGACGCAGGCACGGCGGAAAACCTGCTGGATTCCGCGCAGGAGGTCAAGCGCGTGCAGGACGAGACCGGCAGATACATCGCCTGCCTGGAGGAGATTGCGTACCAGCGCGGCTATATCAGCCACCATACGCTCATGCGCCACGCCGCCGACCTGAACAAGACATTGTACGGGCGCTATCTGGAGTGCCTGTAAAAGGAGAAAAATCGCAATGGCAGTTTATACCGAAACCAAAACCTACCATACCAAGGCCCACATGGGCATGATCGACATCACGGACGATTTCCGCGCGGCGGTACACAATGCGTGCCGCAATACGGGCATGAAGTCGGGCATCATCACCGGGTTCACGACCGGCGGCGTCGCGGGCCTGACCACGCTGGAATTTGAGCCGGGCATGGTGTACCACGACCTCAAGGCCGCGATGGACGTATTCTCGCCCTATACGGACGAGACCGGCCGCGTGATCCACTACCACCACCACGACACCTGGCACGATGACAACGGATCGTCGCACATCAAGGCGGCGCTGCTCAGCCCGTTCATCGTGATCCCGTTCGTGGAAGGGGAGATCACCATCGGCCCGTGGCAGAACCTGACGCTGGTCGAGTGCGACACGCGCAACCGCACGCGGGACGTGGTGTTTCAGGTGATGGGAGAATGAGTTTCGCTGGAACCGTACAGGTTCCAGCGAGAAGGGACGTGCCGCGTCGGAGACGCGGACAAGTCCCGAACGCGATGTTTGCGCGCCGCAGGCGGCACACAAAATCGCGCACTGGTATCAAAACCGCCGGCAAAGCCGGCGGTCCTGATGAAAATGGCCGCACAGCGGCCATTTTCTGTTTTATGCGCGCTGGCGTGTGGCCGGGTTTTCTACCGGATACATGCAAGGGGCGCGTTTTCTGTCCGGTTTGTCGGGCGCAAGTTGACAAACGCCGGGCAAAACGGTATGCTGGAAGCAGAGCTGTTCTGTTTAGAAGAAAAGAGGAATCCATATGTCCAATCCCAACATGATCGTCCCGACCGCAGCGCACCGCAAGCTGCATGCCACCGAGGAGATCGCGGGGTTCCCGGTGCGTCCCGGCCTGTTTCTGGTCAACGGCGCGACCATCGTGCCCGGCGGCGTCAGCTTTACCATCCATTCGGTCGGCGCAACCAGCTGCGAGCTCTGCCTGTTCCACCGCACCGAGCAGCAGCCCTATGCGGTGCTGCCCCTCCCGGACCGTTTCCGCATCGGCAATACGTGGTCGATGATCGTGTTCGGGCTGGAGATCACGGAGTTTGAATACGCCTACCGTATGGACGGGCCGTATGACCCGGCGCGCGGCCTGCTGTTTGACAAGACCAAGTTCCTGCTCGACCCCTATGCCCGCGCGGTGACCGGCCAGAGCCGCTGGGGCGAGCGCCCCTCGGCGGATACCGCCTACCATGCCCGTGTGGTGGAGGATGTGTTCGACTGGGGGGATTTCAACAGCAATATCCATATCCCGTTTCAGGACATGGTGATCTATGAGCTGCATGTGCGCGGCTTTAGCCAGCATCCCTCCTCCGGGGTGGAGCACCCGGGCACGTTTGCCGGGCTGATGGAAAAGCTGCCCTACCTGAAAAAGCTGGGCGTCAACACGATCGAGCTGATGCCGGTGTTTGAGTTTGACGAGCTCGCGGACGAGCGCGTGGTGGACGGCAAGCGCCTGCTCAACTATTGGGGCTACAACACGGTGTGCTATTTCGCGCCCAATACGGGCTATGCCGCGGCGGTCGAGTTCAACCGCGAGGGCACCGAGCTCAAGACCCTGATCCGCACGCTCAACGCAAACGGCATTGAGGTCATTCTGGATGTGGTGTTCAATCACACCGCCGAGGGCGACGAGCGCGGGCCGTTTTTCTCGTTCAAGGGGATGGACAACAACGTCTACTACATGCTCACCCCGGACGGCAAGTATTACAATTTCTCGGGTGTGGGCAATACGCTCAACTGCAACCACCCGATGGTGCGGCAGTTTATTCTGGACTGCCTGCGCTACTGGGTGGTCGAATACCGCGTGGACGGGTTCCGGTTCGACCTTGCGAGCATCCTCGGCCGCGACGAGGACGGCGGCCCGCTCTCCGAGCCGCCGCTGCTCGAAAGCCTGTCGTTTGACCCGATCCTCGGCCGCGTCAAGCTGATCGCGGAGGCGTGGGACGCGGGCGGTATGTATCAGGTCGGCTCGTTCCCGTCCTGGAACCGCTGGGCGGAGTGGAACGGCAAGTACCGGGACGACCTGCGCCGCTTCCTCAAGGGCGACGACCGGCTGGCGCAGGCGGCGGTGCAGCGCATCTGCGGCTCGCCCGACCTGTATCCGCCCGAGCAGCGCCAGAACGCCTCGGTCAACTTCCTGACCTGCCACGACGGCTTCACGCTGTACGACCTGTACGCCTACAACGAAAAGCACAACCAGATGAACGGCTGGGACAACACGGACGGCGCGGACGACAACAACAGCTGGAACTGCGGCGCAGAGGGCGAGACCGACGATCCGGAAATCAACGCGCTGCGCAGCCGCCTGCGCAAAAATGCGTTTGCAGTGCTGCTGTGCAGCCGCGGCGCGGCGATGTTCCCGGCGGGGGACGAGTTCGGCAACACGCAGTTCGGCAACAACAACCCCTATTGCCAGGACAACGAGATCTCCTGGCTGGACTGGAACCGTCTGGACACCCACCGCGACCTGTTCGAGTTTGTGCAGGGCATGATCACGCTGCGCCGCGCGCATCCCATCCTGCGCGGGGCGACCGGTCCGGCCGCCTGCGGCTGGCCGGATGTTTCGCTGCACAACGGCGGCGCGTGGAACGGCTGGATGGACGGCGAGACGCGCCAGATCGGCGTGCTGTTCGCGGGGAAACATCCGGAAGGGGAGGGCGACGATATCGTCCTGCTCGCAATCAACGCGCACTGGGAAAAGCATGACCAGCATGTGCCCGCCGCGCCCGAGGGGATGCGCTGGCGGCTGGCGGTGCACACCTCCTGCGCGCAGCCGCTCTGTCCGGACACGCCGTTTGACGGCGCGGTGTTCACGATGGGGCCGCGGTCGGTCGCGGTGGTCATCGCGGAGCCAATACCGGAAAACGAATGAAAATAAAAGCCGCAGGGCAAATGCCCTGCGGCTTTTATTCATACCAATTCACTGATGGGAAGGGAAGCTGCGCCGGTGCCGCAGTGGCTGTGCGGCAGAAAGATTGCGCGAAGATGCTCCGGCTTCGCGTAAAGGAGGAGAACAGGAGGTGCGCGGCGCGCTTCGGGAAATCAGTGGAGATAGGATGGACTTACTTGGAAGCCTTGGCAGCGCGGATCGCGTCGATCATCATCGGAACGACCTTGAACAGGTCGCCGCAGATGCCGTAGTCAGCTACGTCGAAGATCGGAGCGGAATCCGCCTTGTTGACTGCTACGATGCACTCAGAATCCTGCATACCAGCCTTGTGCTGGATCGCGCCCGAGATGCCCAGCGCAACATACAGCTTCGGATGTACGGTCTTGCCGGTCTGGCCTACCTGATGGTCAGCGGTCAGCCAGCCGGAGTCGATCGCCGCACGGCTGCCGCCGACTACGCCGCCGAACTCTGCTGCGAGCTCTTCCGCCAGCTTGATGCCGGTCTCGACATCCTTGGAGATGCCGCGGCCAACGGATACGACAACGTCAGCGCCGGTCAGGTCGACCAGCTCCTTGGCCTCCTTGACAACCTCGAGCACCTTGGTCTCGATGTCGTCTGCGGACAGCGCAACGTCCAGCTTCTCAACTGCTACAGCGTTTGCCTTCGCCTCGTCGTACTCGCCCTTCTTCAGAACGCCCGGACGGACAGTAGCCAGATGATGGTAGCCATCAGGTGGCCGCCGAATGCCGGACGGGTCATCTTCAGGTTGCGGTCAGCGCGGTCGAGCGCGTCGATCTGCGCCTGCGGCAGGGTGGACGCTTCCTGCAGGAAGGCTGCGTACTTCTCAACGTCTACGTCGAGGTGCGTGCAGTCCGCGGTCAGGCCGGTGTGCAGACGGGCTGCGCAGCGCGGGCCCAGGTCACGGCCGATGTTGGTCGCCGCGATCAGCATGATCTCCGGCTTCTTGGCCATAACGGTCTCGCAGATCACCTTCGCGTAAGCGTCGGTGGTGTAGGTCTCAAGCAGGTCGTCCTCAGCTACCAGGACCTTGTCAGCGCCGTAAGCGCCCAGCTCCTTGGCCATCGCGTCGCCTACGCCCTTGCCGCCCAGCAGCAGGCCGCAGACCTCGGTGCCCATGTCGTCCGCCAGCTTGCGCGCCTCGGAGATCAGCTCCAGCACGGTCGGCTGCAGCTTGCCCTGACGCTGCTCACAAAATACCCATACGCCGCTGAAATCGGCGAGGTTGGTGTTGTTGAAATCAGCCATTGT
>USLE01000104.1 GCA_900555465.1 uncultured Butyricicoccus sp. | reverse complement strand
CACTCGATCATATCGCCCTTGCCGGTTGCCAGAATCTCCGGGAAGTTCTCATTGGGACGGCTGGTGTCCGAACCGAGATCGATCTTGCTGTCGCCGATGCGGGCGTCGCCCTGCGTGATATACATCGTCCTTGCCCCGCGCGCCGGGTCCCTGGATACACCGCGCGAATACTCATGGGTATGGCCCGCGAACATGACGTTCACATTGCCCGCCTCTGCGATCTCCGGGATATACTTGCGGGTCAGATCGTCCTCATACGGATGGTGCATGGTCAGGATGCGGAAATCCGCATTTTTCGCCTCGGGCGACGCCAGATCGTCCTTGATCCAGTTCAGCGAATCGTCAACGAGCTTGCGGGTCGCGGGGTCCACCTCGCCGCCCGAAGACGAATTGAGCTCGAACAGCGCCCACGGGTTGCTGTCCACCATAGTGATATGCAGGCCGCCCACGTTGAAGGAAACATTGCGGCCGTTCTCATTCGAGTGGTACTGCTCCTTCTGGGTCTTGGAGATATACTCGTCAAAATACACGCCGTAGTCGTGGTTACCGCTGTTGTAGATGACCGGCACATTGTGCAGGAAATCGCCCGCGTTGCGGAACCAGTAGGCAAACTGGTCCTTCTGGCTGCCGGTGCCTTCCACCGTATCGCCGGTATTGAGGATAAAGTGCGGATCAAAGCTCTTGATCGCTTCGGAGATCTGCTCGGCGGTCTCAAAGCGGTGGGTGTCGCTGACGACCGCAAACCGGATCTCCTCCGCATTTTCCGGCAGGGTGCGGAACGAGCCCTCGACCGACTGCCCGTTCTCCGCCGTCACTTTGTAGGTGTAGCGCGTATCCGGCGTCAGGCCCGTCAGGCGCGCGCGGTACATGTGCATCGCCTCGCCCTGGAACACCTCGCCCTCCTCGACCGGCACGTCCATTGTCTGCATCGTATCGGCAGACGTACCGTACTCGAAGGTGGATTTCATCGGCTCATCCAGCTCCCATACGACCACCATGCCGTCGGTCTTGGGCGCCAGCAGATAGGGGCCCGCCAAAAAAGACGACGGACCGTTCTGCTCATTGACTGCAAACGCCTGTGCCGGCAGCATCGCCAGCAGCATTACCACAGCCAAAAGCAGGCTGTAGATCCGTTTTCTACGAAACAGTCTCATTTTCATCGCTTCTCTCTCCTTTTCCCACCAGCCGTCAGGGAGCGCCCGTCAGTCCCGCTGCGGGGACTGTGCCCGCTCGATGCGGTCGCAGAACTGCCGGCTGAGTGTTTGCTGGACCATGCCAGCCCAGGAGGAATCGGATTCGATCAGATTGAGGGACGAAAGCTCGGGCAGCCCGTCCACGGTGCGCGCGGTCGCGTTGACCGGCAGGCGGCAGCTTTTCGCTTCGATGAAGCACTCCTGACCGCGGCGCGACAGGAACCAGTCGATAAACCGCTCTGCGTTTTCCCGCTCGCCGGCAGGGCCGCCGCACACCAGCGCACAGGCGCCGATCTCGGCCGGCGTGCCGTCCGCCGGATACCGCAGCTCGACCGGATACCCATCCAGCGAGAGCCGTCTCCCGTCATGCGAAAAAACAATGCCGACCGCCGCCTCGCCGTCCTTGACCGCCTCCGCCGGCCCCAGGCCGCTGGCGGTGTAAAAGGCGATGTTGCGGTCGAGCGCTTCAAAGTATGCCCATGCGTCCTGCTCGCCCAGCTTCTGCATCAGCGACGCGAGCACGGTATACGAGGTGCCCGAGCTCTGCGGCGACGCCATGACCACCTGCCCCTCCAGTGCGGTGTCAAGCAGGTCGTCCCAGCTGTCCGGATAGGCGAGCCCGCGCTGCCCGAACCACTCCTCATCACAGGCAAAGCTGATCACACCGATGTAGATCGGGTTCCAGTAGCCATCTGCATCACGGTAGGCCTCCGGCACATTTTGCAGCTCTTCGCTTTGATATGGCTCGATCAGGCCGGTTTTGGCCGCATTTTCGTAGTAGTCCGACGGGCCGCCCAGCAAAACCGAAACCCTGGGCGCATCGCGCTCCTGTTCCGCCCGGCGCATCATCTCGCCCGCGGACAGCCGCTCACACGACACGTCGATCCCGGTGTCCTTGGTAAACGCATGCAGGTATACCGACAGCTCCTCTTCCGGCAGCGCGCTGTAAATCGTCAGGCTGCCCGCATCGGCGGCCGGCGGCGCGGCAGGCGGCAGCGCCGCCGTCTGCGTGCGCTCCTCCGCCTGCGGCGCCGTGCAGCCCGCAAGCAGCAAGGCGGACAGGCACAATGCCGCCACGCCCTTTTTCTTTTTCCGTTTCCTCATTTTATGGCTGAAAAGACACAGTCCTCCTTCCTTTTCCATTATACCTATGCCCCCCTTTCTGCCGCTATCGCGCAACTTATCATAAAATTTTCCCGCTGTCTGTGTGTCCTTTGATTTCTTTGTTTTCTTCCGGTATTTTTTCCTTATCCGCTCCGCAGGCCGCGCGGAAATCCCGCGGCGACAGGCCGGTGCGCTTTTTAAAAATGTAACTGAAGTAGTTGGGGTCGTGGTACCCCACGTCAAACGCGATATCGCTCATCCGCTCCCTGCCGCTGCGCAGCTTTTCCTTTGCCGCGTCGATCCGCACCCGGGTCAGGTATTCCACAAAGGTTTCCCCGGTCTCCTGCGAGAACACGGTGGAGAAATGGTTCGGGCTGAACCCGGCCTCCGCCGCTACCATATGCAGGGACAGGCCTTCCTCGCTGTAATGCGCCGCAATATAGGCCTGCGCCCGCCGGATCTCGGCCGCATAGCGCACATTCCCGTTCACCGCGCGCCGGCCGATCACCTGCCTGAGCGTATCCTCCGCATATTGCAGTGTGCTCTCCCGTGAGCCGGCCGCATGCAGCACCTGCTGCGGGTCCTTCTTCCAGTCCTGGTCCGCGTTGTCCAAGCGCGCCGCCGTTACCACCAGATCCATCAGCAGATAATAGCGGTACAGCACGCTCTGCAGGTCATCCTCTTTCACCCCGCCGAAGTAAATATCGAGCAGCTCCGGGATATCCTCCAGCCGGGCGTGCCGCAGCTTTTCCACCAGCGGCATGTTGGCGCGGAAATCAAACCGCCGCCCCTCCTCGGGCGGTGCAGACAGATCCCCATGCCCCGCGATGCCGCCGGGCAGGCTGCGCAGCCATTCCACCGCCTGTCTCGCCTGCTGGCAGGACTGCGGCAGGCCGCTTAATCGGTCCACCGCGCCGCCGATGCCGATGCGGCAGTCGATTTCCACAACGCGCCTCAGCTCATGCCGGATGCTCTGCGCGATCTCATACGCGCGGTCACACGCGCCGCTCTCCTCGTCCCCCAGGATCATCCACACCAGCCGGTCGCTGCCTTCAAAAAACCAGACCACATCCTCCTGTCCCGCGAGCAGATGGTCGACCACCGCGCGGACCTGCTGCCGCCCGGCGCTGTCCGTGCTGCACTCTGCCTGACAGACCACATAGCACCGCGCGGACAGCGGCACGCCCCACTCGCGCCCGCCGTCGATCGCCTGTGCGGTAGACAGGCCGCCTGCCAGAAGCTCGCTCAGAAAGTGGCTGCGCAGCACATCCCGTTCACCCTCGCTCCGCCGGGTGTACTGCGCCGCTGTGCGCAGCATACGCTGCTCCTCCACGATGCGGTCCGCGGTCCGGTCCAGCACTTCGATCAGCTTGCGGGAATCCACCGGCTTGAGGATGTAGGCGTCCGCCTGCAGGGATACGGCGCGCTGCGCGTATTCGAATTCGTCATGCCCGCTCAGGAAAATAATGCGCACCCACGGCATGGATTTGCGCACCAGCGCAGCCAGCTCCAGCCCGTCCATAAACGGCATGCGCACATCGGTCACCAATATGTCCGGCTTGAGTTCGAGCAGCACCGGAAGCGCCATCTCGCCATCGGGCGCTTCCCCCGTAAACAGGAACCGTCCCTCAGTTTTCTCCAGTGTATTTCGTATCCCGGTGCGTATGATCTCTTCGTCATCCACGACAAAAACGCGAAACATCAGTTTTCCTTCCTTTCCTGTCCTGCCGCACACGGCAGCGCAAACCGCACGGTCGTGCCGCAGTTGAGCTTGCTCTCAATTTCCAAGCCGCGTCCGCCGTACAGGCGCAGCCGCTGCGTGATATTGCGAAGGCCGTAGCCCTCCTCGCCCTCTTTTCGCTCGATGCGGGCGCGCAGGGCATCCAGTTGTTCTTCGGTCATGCCGATGCCATTATCCGCAACAGAAAAAACCATCCAGTCCTGTTCCTGCCGGCCGGTGATGCGCAGCAGCCCCCTGCCGCGCTTGTTTTTGATCCCGTGGTAAATCGCGTTTTCCACCAGCGGCTGCAGCATCAGCTTGAGCATGCGCTTATCCGCCAGCGCCGGATCGATATCGATCTCAAAACGCATGATGCTCCCATACCGCACGGACTGGATCATCAGATAACTGCGCACATGCTGTTCCTCTTTTGCCACGCTGATGAAATCCTGCCCGCCGCTCAGGCTGATGCGCAGGAAATCGGTAAACGCCATCGTCACCTCGACCACTTCGCGGGTCTTCCCCTCCTCCGCGAGCCACACGATGGTTTCCAGCGTATTATAGACAAAATGGGGGGCGATCTGCGCCTGCAGGGCGCGCAGCTCGGCCTTTTTCAGCGTTTTTTCCTGTTCGATCTGTTCTGCGATCAGCCGGTCCAGCTGTTCTGCCATGCGGTTGAGGTCGTTGGCCAGCGGATACAGCTCCGCGATCGTCGGCGCCTGCAGCCGCACCTCCATATCGCCTTTGGCGATGCGCGCGGCCATTCTCTCCATGCGCAGGATCGGCTTGCGGATCGCATTCTCGACCCGCCGGTAGGTGCGCACAGAGGCATATACCACGCCGCAGACCGTCAGCACGGCCGCCGCCGCCAGCAGCATGACCAGGAAATTGATGCGCCGGTTGAGCACGGACAGCAGTTCGATCTCCCCGGCGGAATACTGATCCAGCATATCCGCCGCCAGCAGGGTCACGCTGGTGATCTCCTGATACAGGCTCTCATTCCAGCTGACCGCAGCGCCCTGCGCGGTCTGCACCCCCAGCGCTTTGATATATCCCTCGAGCGTATCGAGCGCACGCACCGCGGCATTCAAATATTTCTGCTGCCCGTCCGATGCCGTTTTTGTCAGGTCATCCATCAACCCATAGAGCTGGTCCAGCATCGCGTACTGCTCCCCCTGCTCAAAGGTTTTGCGCCCGGAAATGATGTTCCAGATCTCACTCGGCAGCTCCTGCTCCAGCACGTTCTGCGCCTGCGCGGCGCAGTCGATCCGGTCGACCGCGCCGTTATACTTATTCACGATGACCACCAAAAGCAGCAGCGTGATGACCAGCGGGATCGTCAGGCTGCAGATCACAGCGGTATAGGACCGCCGCAGAATACCGCGGATACTGCTTGCGGCCTGTGCTGTCCGTTTCATCCAACCGCCTCCTCTGTCAGCACCGAAAACCGTGCCTCGCGCTGCAGCGGCGTTTCCGGGTCTTCGAGCAGCTGCAGGGCTGTGTGCGCGGTTTCATGCGCCAGCGCCAGATTGTCAAACTGCACGACAAGGGTAATTTCGCCGTTTTTCAGGCAGTCCAGCACCTCCGCGCCCCCGCCGAATACATA
>USLE01000103.1 GCA_900555465.1 uncultured Butyricicoccus sp. | reverse complement strand
CTTATCCCCTATTATAACATAGGAATGACCAGGTGAGGGATTTGTCAACAGGTCCAATACTTGACACTACCTTTTCTTATTGCTGCTGACAAATGGGCGACAAAAAGTTAGGCGTTACGAACCTTGCGCGTGAAGCGCGCAAAAAAGCACCGTATCTACTTGATACGGTGCTTTTTGCTTAGTTTTTCAGGCTCTGGATGGGCGCCGGGATGCGGCCGCCGCGGTTGATGAACTTCGCAGGCGAGCCGGTCGCGATCGGCATGATGGGCGCAGAGCCCAGCAGGCCGCCGAACTCGACCATATCGCCGACCTTCTTGCCGATGGCCGGGATGACGCGCACCGCGGTCGTCTTGGAGTTGACTACGCCGATGGCGATCTCGTCCGCAATCAGGCCGGAGATGACCTCCGCGGTCGTGTCGCCGGGTACCGCGACCATGTCGATGCCGACCGAGCAGACTGCGGTCATGGCCTCGAGCTTCTCGAGCGTGAGCGCGCCCGACTGCGCAGCCGCGATCATGCCCTCGTCCTCGGACACCGGGATGAACGCGCCCGACAGGCCGCCGACAGACGACGACGCCATGACGCCGCCCTTCTTGACTGCGTCGTTGAGCATGGCGAGGATCGCGGTCGTGCCGCAGCCGCCGCAGACCTCCAGACCGACTTCCTCGAGGATGCGCGCGACCGAGTCGCCGATCGCCGGGGTCGGCGCAAGCGACAGGTCGACAATGCCGAACGGCACGCCCAGCCGCTCGCTGGCGATCGCGCCGACGAGCTGGCCCATGCGCGTGATCTTGAACGCGGTCTTTTTGATGACCTCGGCCACCTCGTTGATCGAGCAGTCGCCCGCGCGGCGGATCGCCGACTGCACCACGCCCGGGCCGGATACGCCGACGTTGATGACGGTCTCCGGCTCGCCGATGCCGTGGAACGCGCCTGCCATGAACGGGTTGTCGTCCACCGCGTTGGCAAATACGACCAGCTTGGAGCAGCCCATCGAGTCGTTGTCCTTTGTCAGCTCAGCGGTCTGCTTAATGATACGGCCCATCAGGCCGATAGCGTCCAGGTTGACGCCCGCCTTGGTGGATGCAACGTTAACCGACGAGCAGACCAGATTGGTCTCCGCGAGCGCCTCGGGGATCGAGTTGATCAAAATCTCGTCGCCCTTGGCAAAGCCCTTCTGCACGAGCGCGGAAAAGCCGCCGACAAAGTTGACGCCGGTCGCGGAAGCGGCGCGGTCGAGCGCCTTGGCGAGCGGCACATAGCTGTTCGCGGTCGTCACCGCGCCGATCATCGCGATCGGGGTGACCGAAATGCGCTTGTTGATGATCGGGATGCCGAGCTCGCGCTCGATCTGCTCGCCCGTGGCGACCAGCTTTTCCGCGCGGCGGGTGACCTTTTCGTAAATCTTGTCCGCCAGCACGTTTACATCGTCGCTGGCGAGGTCGCGCAGCGAAATACCCATCGTGATCGTGCGGATGTCGAGGTGCTCCTCCTCGATCATCTTGATGGTTTCCAGAATATCTGTTGTGTTGATCATTGACATAATTATAAACCCCGTATCAGCCCATAACAGGAGATTTTTTCATTCCCGCGCCGCGCCCCATCGCGCACCGCGCGCATTCAATAGAAAATGTCAGCTCCGCTGGCATTTTCATAAAATCCGGGGACAAGCGCCTCGGATTTTATACAAGGGGCAGAAAAAGTTTCTGCCGGAACTTTTTCTGCCTTTGGATGTATCCGTGCCATCGACACGGTACATCCTCTCGCTCAAACCTGTACGGTTTGAGCGAAGTTTTTTAGATTTTGTGCATCGCGTCGAAAATGTCCTCGTGCATGGTGTGGATCTTCATGCCGAGTTCCTCGCCGTCCTTGTCCAGCAGGTCGGCCAAAGCACTAAACTCCACTGTGCACTTGTCGATGTTGACCAGCATGACCATCGCGAACATGTCCTCCATGACGTTCTGCGAAATGTCAACGATATTGACCTGATGCTGATACAGCGTGTCCGAAATCTTGGCAATGATGCCCGTGCGGTCCTTGCCGACCACCGTGATGACTGCGCGCATGTGTGATTCCTCCATAAAATGATTTGGTTTTTACTCTATCCCATCCGGCTGACCCGCCTCGACGATGGTATTGATGATGCTGTTGGACACCAGAAAGCCCTTCTCGGTCAGGTACCAGCGGGTTCCCTGATGCGCGACCAACTCGTTGCCCATCAGGCTGCGGAACGCTTCCTCATAGGGCGTGGAGTCGATGTTGTAACGCTTCTCCAGGTCGAGGAAGTCCACGCCGTCCGACGTGCGCAGGCGCACCATCAGGTATTCGCCCTGCCGCTGGAAGCTCGCGACCTCGTCCTCGTCCAGCAGGATGTCCTCGCCGTTTATGTATGCCTTGATATCGCGGGCAAACTCAAACCGGCGGCCGTTCATGAACGAATGTGCGCCCGGCCCGAGGCCGAGGTATTCGGACAGATCCCAGTATTTCATGTTATGCCGCGAGCGGAAACCCGGCTTTGCGAAATTCGAGATCTCGTAATGCTCAAAGCCGTTCTTGCGGAGCAGCTCGCACATCGCGAGATAGGTATCCGCCTGCGCGTCATCGTCCGGCAGGACCGGGTTTTCGCGTCCCATCGGGGTGCCCGGCTCGAGCTTGAGCCCGTAGCACGACAGGTGCCGCGGCCCGAGCGCCAGGCACTGTTCGACCGAGTCGAGGAACATCTCCTGCGTCTGCCCGGGCAGGCCGTACATCAGGTCGAGGCTGATGTTGGTGAACCCCTTTGCCCGCGCGAGGTCGACCACGTCCTTCGCCTGCTGGAAGGTATGGATGCGCCCGATGCGTTTCAGTTCCTCGTCATGCGCGGACTGCACGCCGAATGACAGGCGGTTGACGCCCTGCTTTTTCATCATGTCGAGCACCTTTTTGTCCGTGCTCTCCGGGTTGCACTCGACCGTAATCTCTGCGTCGTCCGCCAGCGGGAACTTGTTGCGGATCTCCTGCAAAATCCGGCCGAGGTACTTCGGCCCGAGGCAGGTCGGCGTGCCGCCGCCGATGTAGACCGTGTCCACCGTGTAGCCGCCGCATGTCCTGCCGTAGTCGCGGATGTGGTTCAGCAGCGCGGAGACATAGCCGCGCATCAGGTCTCGGTCGGGCACCGAGTAAAAATCGCAGTACCCGCACTTGCTCACGCAGAACGGGATGTGGATATACAGCCCGAGCGGCTTATTCCGATAACTAAACTTGCTCATGATTCCTCATCCAGCTTCAAGACTGCCATGAACGCTTCGGTCGGGATCTGCACCGTACCGAGCGAACGCATCTTCTTCTTGCCTTCCTTCTGCTTCTCGAGCAGCTTCTTCTTGCGCGTGATATCGCCGCCGTAGCACTTGGCGAGCACGTCCTTGCGCATCGCCTTGACCGTCTCGCGCGCGATGACCTTGCCGCCGATTGCGGCCTGGATCGGCACCTCGAACAGCTGGCGCGGGATGTTTTCCTTGAGCTTTTCACAGATGCGGCGCGCGCGGCCGTAGGCCTTTTCGCGGTGCACGATGAACGACAGCGCATCCACCTGATCGCCGTTGAGCAGCATATCCACCTTGACGAGGTCGCTCGGCCGGTAGTCGAGGAACTCGTAGTCGAGCGAAGCATAGCCCTTGGTGCGCGCCTTGAGCGCGTCGAAAAAGTCGTAAATGATCTCATTGATCGGCATTTCGTAATGCAGCTCGACCAGATTGGAGTCCAGATACTGCATATCCTTAAACACGCCGCGGCGCTCCTGACACATGGGCATGATATTGCCGACAAACTCCTGCGGGGTCATGATCGTCGCCTTGACGAACGGCTCGCGCGCTTCCTCGATCAGACCGGGATCGGGATAATCATGCGGGTTGTCGCAGTGGACGGTCGTGCCGTCGGTCTTGACGATCTCATACACAACCGAAGGCAGCGTGGTGACCAGATCGAGGTCGAACTCGCGCTCGAGGCGCTCCTGAATGACCTCCATGTGCAGCATGCCGAGGAAGCCGCAGCGGAAGCCGAAGCCCAGCGCAACCGAGCTTTCCGGCTCGAACGACAGCGCCGCGTCGTTGAGCTGGAGCTTTTCCAGCGCGTCGCGCAGGTCGGGGTACTTGGAGCCGTCCTCGGTGTAGATGCCGCAGAACACCATCGGCTGCGCCGGACGGTAGCCGGGCAGCGGCTCGGCGGTCGGGCGGTTCGCCTCGGTGACCGTGTCGCCCACGCGGGTGTCGGACACGGTTTTGATGGACGCGGTGAAGTAGCCGACCTCGCCCGCGCGCAGCTCCTGCTGGGGCGACAGGCCGAGCGGCAGCATGTAGCCGCACTCGAGCACTTGAAACTCCGCGCCCGTGGCCATCATCTTGACCTTCATGCCCGGGCGGATGCTGCCCTCCATCAGGCGCATATACACGATGACGCCCTTGTAGGGGTCGTACTGGCTGTCAAAAATCAGCGCGCGCAGCGGCGCGTCCGCGTCGCCCGACGGCGCGGGGATATCGGACACGATGCGCTCAAGCACTTCGTGGATGTTGATGTTCATTTTCGCGGAGATCTCCGGGCTGTCCTCGGCCGGGATGCCGATGATGTCCTCGATCTCCTGCTTGACGCGCGGCGCATCCGCCGCGGGCAGGTCGATCTTGTTGATGACCGGCACGACCTCCAGCCCCGCGTCGATCGCGAGGTAGGTGTTGCCCAGCGTCTGCGCCTCGATGCCCTGCGCCGCATCCACGACCAGCAGCGCGCCCTCGCACGCGGCGAGCGAACGCGAGACCTCGTAGTTGAAGTCCACATGCCCGGGCGTGTCGATCAGGTTCATCTCGTAGGTTTCGCCGTCGTCCGCCTCGTATTCCATGCGCACCGCGCGCGCCTTGATCGTAATGCCGCGCTCGCGCTCAAGATCCATATTATCCAGCAGCTGTTCCTCCATCTCGCGCTGAGACACGGCTTTGCACTGCTCGAGCAGGCGGTCGGCCAGCGTCGATTTGCCGTGGTCAATGTGCGCGATAATGGAAAAATTTCTGATATGCTCGCGATTTTTCACACCGAAAGCTCCTTATCTGTTACCTGAATTGCAATATGCAACTATTATAGCACGTCCGCGCCCGTCTCACAAGCGTTCTTTTGCATAACCTCCTGCCCCGCGAAGCGCGCCCTCCGCAGATTTTTCACAAATTTTACCGCTCTTTGCTTTGGATTTCATGCAGTGCGGTTATACTGTATTCGTGTGATCAAGCCACACACTTTCTCTTTTCTTTTACTCTTCCCAAAAGCGGGGGCCGGGCGAGCCGTCCCCTGCTTTTGTATTTTGAGGGATGCGAAAAAATTCTTGCATTTCTCTGCAAGCAGGTATATACTTTAAATCAGCAAAACGATAAAACGTTTTGCACAACCGAATATCAGGATTCTTCAGGGCAGGGTGTAATTCCCTACCGGCGGTACAGCCCGCGAGCGGACGCCTTTTGGCGAAAGCAGGATTCGGTGAAACTCCGAGGCCGACAGTATAGTCTGGATGAAAGAAGAATGCGCGGAACATGGGATTTTTCCCATTTTCCGTTTGTTTGCTGTTCTGAAATACCCCTTGGTATTTCAGATTTTTTGTTTTCTGCGGCAATTTTACGCGTCCCGAGGATTCTGTCTTCGGGACATTTTTTAT
>USLE01000102.1 GCA_900555465.1 uncultured Butyricicoccus sp. | reverse complement strand
GGGTGGCAGCGGACAGCGCCGCCGCGAGCAGTTGTTTTGTCTTCATTTGCTCCATCCTTTCTTTCCACTATTGTTCTAGGGTTCTGATACAATAATACAGTAGAGGGTTTGGTTTGTCAACAAAGAAAATTGTAAATATAATATATACACAATATAACACTGGCCCGAGAGGCTGTCAACAGGAAATGCGGTGCGGGACAATGGACAGACACGCGAAAAATTTCTCACCTGCGGTGAGAAAAATTGTTTACATTGTTCAGGTACCGTGTTAAGATGTACTCATAGCAGAGCACTCTGCTTTTACCGCAAAAGGAGGTTTTAGGATGAAAAGAAAACTGAGAATGGTGCTTGCCGGCGTTCTCGCGGTGGCGAGCCTTGCAATGACCGCGGGGGCGGCCAGCTATGATAACTGCGCCGACCGCCTGAGCGATCTCGGGCTGTTCCAGGGAACCGGAAACGGCTACCAGCTGGACCGCGCGCCGACCCGCGCAGAGGCGGCGACCATGCTCGTGCGTCTGCTGGGGGCAGAGGCAGAGGCGGAGGAGCTGGACTATTCCGCGCCGTTCACCGATCTGGACGACTGGCAGAAGCCCTATGTGCAGTACCTGTATGATAACGGCCTGACCACCGGCGCGACCGCGACGACCTTCGAGCCGGAGGACACCTGCTCCGCGCAGATGTACACCACCTTCCTGCTCCGTGCGCTGGGCTACAGCGATGCGGCGGGCGGCGACTTCACCTACACCGGTGCGGTCGACTTCGGCAAGTCCATCGGCCTGGTGGATTACGCCAACTGCAATGAGACGAATTTCCTGCGCGACCATGTCGCGGCGATGAGCCTGACCGCGCTGAACACGGCGGTCAAGGACGATGCGGACACTAAGCTGCTCGAGAAGCTCGTGGAGGACGGCGCAGTCGCAGCTTCTGCGGCGGACGACATGCTGGCCTTCTTCGACAACTATGATGCCTACGTTGCAGCGACCGCTGCGATGAACGAAGAGACCAAGATGGATATCTCTGCGGATGTCAGCGCCAATGTGACGGTTGCGGACCAGCAGGTGATGAGCCTGTCCATGCCGATGGACATGAAGATGGACATGGATCTGGAGAACATGGACCAGTCCAGAATCTCCATGACCGGCAAGATGGATATGCAGATCGACGAGGCGCTGGTCGAGGCCGGGGCAGAGACCTCGGTCAGTCAGGATGTCGCCTACTACTACACGGACGGCGTATACTACATGAATCTGGGCGACCAGAAGGTCAAGATGGATATGTCCTTTGAGGACGCGATGGCACAGGTAAGCGGTCTGGATCAGATGCAGAACAGCGAACCGATCTGCCTGATCGATTCGATCGACGTTTCCGGCAGCACGATGACCGTGACCTACTCGGGCGCAGGCATGAGCGGTCTGGTTAATGACGTGCTGGGTGAGATGGGCATGGATGCGGACACCGCAGGTGTTGACGTCCAGATCGGCGATGTGACCTCGAGCGTCACCATTTCGAACGGCACGATCCGCTCGATGGATATTGATATGCAGATCACGATGACGGTCGACGGCGTAGCCATGACGATGGATATGACGATGGACTGCACGGTCAACGCCACCGGCGACCGCGTCACGGTCGATATCCCGGACGATCTGGACAGCTATACCGATCTCATCGGCGGCGCGGATGCAGCAGCCTGAGACATGACAGCCTGACAAACCAAACGGCAAAACCAAAGCCGCCCCCTGCGGGGCGGCTTTTTTGCGCAACAGGGGAGGGGGAAAACCGGCACTTAACCGCCGACCTCGTCGATCAGCTCCTGCATCTTGCGCGCGGAGCTTTGCAGGCGGGCGAGTTCCTCCTGCGAGAGCGGGATATCCAGCACCGCCTCCGCGCCGCCGCGCCCGACGATGGACGGCAGGCCGAGGCAGATGCCCTCGACCCCGTAATGCCCGGAAATCATGGAGGATACCGGCAGCACCGAGTGCTCGTCGCGCACGATGGCCTCCACGATGCGGCGCACGGCCATGCCGATGCCGTAATACGTCGCGCCCTTGCCCTCGATGATCGAGTAAGCGGCATCGCGCACATTTTCGTAGATCTCGTGCAGCACGGCGGCGGGCTGCACGATGCCCGTGATGCGGCAGTAATCGTCCAGATCCACGCCCGAGATGTTTGCGCTCGACCAGACCGCGAGCTCGCTGTCGCCGTGCTCGCCGATGATGAAGGCGTGCACGTTGCGGCTGTCCACGCCCAGCCGCTGCCCGAGCAGGTATTTGAGGCGGGCTGTGTCGAGCACCGTGCCCGAGCCGATTACGCGGCCCGCGGGCAGGCCGGACAGCTTGTGCGCCATGCAGGTGAGCACGTCGACCGGGTTGGAGACGATCAGGAGCACCGCGTCGCGGTCGACCTGCATGATCTGCTCGATGATCGAGGACAGAATGACGCGGTTGCGGCCGAGCAGCTCGGTGCGGGTCTCGCCCGGCTTCTGGTTCGCGCCCGCGGCGATGATGATCAGGCCGCAGCCGGCAAGGTCGGCGTAATCGCCTGCGTGTACATGGCAGGGCTTGGCGAAGGATACGCCGTGGTTGATGTCCGCAGCCTCGCTTTCGGCCTTTTTGCGGTTCATGTCCACCAGCACCATCTCGGAAAACAGGCCGGACACCGCGAGCGTATAGGCGCAGGTCGCGCCGACAAAGCCGACGCCGACCAGGCCGCATTTCTGCATATTGGTCATATTGGGAGCACTTCCTTTCCGCCTCTAGTATGCCCGTTTGCGGTTGGAAAACTCGCGGTTCCATGCTATAATGAAAGAACATTGGATGATGGGAGGATCAGCGACATGAAAAAATATATTCGCATGGCCTGCGCGGCTGCAGTGCTCGCCGGCGCGCTCACCGTATCCGCGCTGGCTGCGGATTTTACCGCAAGCGCAGACCATTTGAGCGAGCTCGGCCTGTTCCGCGGCACGGAGCAGGGCTACGAGCTGGACCGCGCGCCGAGCCGCGCAGAGGCGGCTGTCATGCTGGTGCGCCTGCTGGGCGCGGAGGAGGAGGCGCAGCAGCTGGAGTACAGCGCACCGTTTACCGATCTGCAAGGCTGGGAGCAGCCCTATGTGCAGTACCTGTATGAGAATGGTCTGACCACCGGCACGACGGCGACGGCCTTCGAGCCGGAAGGCGCCTGCTCCGCGCAGATGTACGCGGCGTTCCTGCTGCGTGCGCTCGGCTATACCGAGGCAGCGGGCGACTTTACCTATGCGCAGGCGGCCACGGCGGCGCAGGACTATGGCGTATATGACCCGGCTGTGATCGACACGCAGGACTTTTTGCGCGACGATGTGGCTGCGGCGAGCTATACCGCGCTGTCCGTCGCGCCCAAGGGCGCGGCGGGCACGCTGCTCGACCGGCTGGTGCAGGCGGGCGCGGTGGATGCGGAGGCCGCGCAGCCCTGTCAGGCGCTGTTTGAAACCTATGCGCAGTACCGTGCGGAGGTTGCGGGGATGGCAGAGCTGGACAGCTTTTCCGTGCGCGGCGGCATGGCAGCCAAGGCGGATGGAGCGGACGGCTATCAGCTGACCGTGCGCACCGAGGATTATACCACGGTGGGCCGTGCGGACGGAACAGCGGTTTCCGAGGGAACGCTGACGATGGAATCCCCGACAGCCGGATCGTATACCCAGGTATATCGCAGGGATGCAGCGGAGCAGGCCGAAGCAGAGCGCACAGCGATGCTGTATGGCTACGGCGTAGTGCCGGTCGCGCTGGTGGAGGAGATCGGGCAGTCCGGGAGCAGCTGGACCTTTACACTCGACGGCCTGCCGCTGATGTATCAGGGGCAGATTTGGGCGCTGGCCCGGTCGGGCGGCGCGGCATGGGAAATCCCGGCGCAAAGCACGCTGACGCAGACCGTGCGCAGCGGGCGGATCACATCCCAGGAGCTGACCACGGCGGTCACTGCCGCAGACCTGCATGCGGACGTCGCCGTCATCGGGGAACTGGATACCGCGCAATAAGAAAGTATAACAAAAGGACCTGCCGCACGGCAGGTCCTTTGCTGTGTAAGGGGAAACCTTACTGCTTGTTCCTGATGTACTCATCCATCGCTGCGGCAGCGCGCTTGCCCGCGCCCATCGCGAGGATGACGGTAGCCGCGCCGGTCACAGCGTCGCCGCCGGCGAACACGCCGTCCTTGGACGTGATGCCGTGCTCGTCGTCTGCGATGATGCAGCCCTTGCGGTTGGTGTCCAGACCCGGGGTGGTGTGGCGGATCAGCGGGTTGGGGCTGGTGCCGATCGCCGCGATCACGCAGTCCAGATCGATGGTGAACTCGCTGCCCTCGACCGGTACCGGACGGCGGCGGCCGGACTCGTCAGGCTCGCCGAGCTCCATCTGCTGGCACTTGAGGCCGGTGACGTTGTAGTTCTCGTCGCTGAGCACCTCGAGCGGCGCGGTCAGGAACTTGAAGATGATGCCCTCTTCCTTGGCGTGGTGGATCTCCTCGAGACGGGCGGGCAGCTCCTTCTCCGAGCGGCGGTAGACGATGTAGACCTCTTCCGCACCCATACGCTTGGCGCAGCGCGCCGCGTCCATCGCAACGTTGCCGCCGCCGACGACCGCGACCTTGTGCGCGTGGAAGATCGGGGTGGAGGAGTCGTCCTTGTATGCCTTCATCAGGTTGATGCGGGTCAGGTACTCGTTGGCAGAGTATACGCCGTTGGCGTTCTCGCCGGGTACGCCCATGAAGGTCGGCAGGCCGGCGCCCGAGCCGACAAAGATCGCCTCGTAGCCGTCCGCAAACAGCTCGTCAATGGTCTCCGAGCGGCCGACGACAAAGTTGAGCACAAATTCAACGCCGAGGTCCTTGAGCGTATCGATCTCCTTCTGCACGATGGCCTTGGGCAGACGGAACTCCGGGATGCCGTACATCAGCACGCCGCCCGCGGTGTGCAGCGCCTCGAATACGGTTACCTCGTAGCCCATGCGCGCCAGGTCGCCCGCGCAGGTCAGGCCGGCAGGGCCGGCGCCCACGATCGCGCACTTGTGGCCGTTGGAAGCGGGCTTTGCAGCCTTCTCCTCGCCGTGCTCGCGCGCGTAGTCCGCGACAAAGCGCTCCAGACGGCCGATCGCCACCGGTTCGCCCTTGATGCCGCGCACGCACTTCTGCTCGCACTGGGTCTCCTGCGGGCATACACGGCCGCAGACAGCCGGCAGCGCGGAGGTCTCCTTGATCTTCGCCGCGGCCTCGAGGAACTTGCCCTCGGCAACCAGCGCGATGAACTCCGGGATCTTGACCTGAACCGGGCAGCCCGAGATGCAGGGCTTGTTCTTGCAGTTTAAGCAGCGCTGCGCTTCCTCGACCGCCATTTCCGGCGTGTAGCCGAGCGTTACTTCATCGAAATTTTTGTTGCGGACGTCCGGGGCCTGTTCAGGCATGGGCATCTTGTTCGGATTCATATTCGGCATGTTACTTGACCTCCATCTTGAACAGGTTGCAGTGCTCCTCGCGGCGCGCGACTGCGTCCTTTTCCTGCGCCTTGTACATGGCGCCGCGGCGCATGGCGCTGTCGAAGTCGACGAGGTGGCCGTCGAAGTCCGGGCCGTCGACGCAGGCGAACTTGGTCTCGCCGCCGACCGTCAGGCGGCAGCCGCCGCACATGCCCGTGCCGTCGACCATGATGG
>USLE01000101.1 GCA_900555465.1 uncultured Butyricicoccus sp. | reverse complement strand
CCCGTGCCGAAGCCCGAGCAGAAACCGTCGATCGGGCCGCCGACCTGTTCGAGGATCTCGGTGGCGGTGTGGTGGCGGTGGACAGCGGGGTTGGCCGGGTTGTCGAACTGGCCGGGAACGAAGACCATCGGGTCATTTTTTGCCATTTCGTCCGCAATTTGCTGGCATTCCGCGATGCAGTCGCCGATATTGCCCGCATCGTGTACCAGAATGACTTCCGCGCCGTAGTGCTGCACCAGCTTGCGGCGCTCCTCGGAAACCGAGTCCGGCATGATGATCTTGACCGTGTAGCCCTTGACCGCGCCGCACAGCGCAAGGCCGATGCCCTGGTTGCCGCTGGTCGGCTCGACGATGATCGTGTCCGGATGGAGCAGGCCGCGGCGCTCGGCGTCCTCGAGCATGTTGAGCGCGGTGCGCGTCTTGATCGAGCCGCCGACATTCAGACCTTCAAATTTGACAAGCACATCGGCCGAGCCCGCCGGGACCATGCGGTTCAGGCGCACCATCGGCGTATGGCCGACCGCTTCCAGAATGTTGCTGTATACCATTGAAAAATCTTCCTCTCAAACGTGTCTATTAATCATTATAGCACAACTTTTTGCATAAGGATAGACGGGGTTGCCCAAATTGTGTCAATCCGCGCTTCTTTTTTTGGAGTATATGCAGGGAGGAGGTGAAAGGTGATGCAGATTTCATTTCAGCAGGCAAACCGCGGCAACTATCTGGCAGCGGACCGCGGCAGGGGCGATATCCGGTACATTGTCATTCATTTTACCGCAAACGACGGCGATACGGCGAAGAACAATGCGGATTATTTCGCGCGGGAGGACATCTCGACCTCGGCGCACTATTTTGTGGACGAGGACGAGGTCTGGCAGAGCGTGCGGGATCAGGATATCGCGTGGCACTGCGGCACGCGGGGGACGTATTACCACCCCTATTGCCGCAATGCGAACAGCATTGGCATTGAGCTGTGCAGCCGCCTGAAAAACGGCAGATATTATTTCGAGCCGGGGACGGTGCGCAACGCGCAGGCGCTCACGCGGATGCTGATGGACAAGTACGGCATTGACGGTGCGCATGTGGTGCGCCACTATGACGTGACGCACAAGACCTGTCCCGCGCCGTATGTGGAGAGCACAGCGGCGTGGAACGCATTCAAAGCAGGACTGACCGGGGAGGTGGACGACATGACGGCAGAAGAGGTAAAGCAGATCATCGCGCAGAGCAAGACCGTGTACAAAACGGCCGAGGAGGTGCCCGACTGGGCGCGCGCGACGGTCGACAAGCTGACCGGCAAGGGGTGGCTCAAGGGCGAAGGCGGGGACAAGGGCCTCGACCTGTCCGAGGACCTGCTGCGCACGCTGGTCATTAATGATCGCGCGGGCGTTTATGGCGAATAAATGCAGAAAAATGCCGAAAGCACTCAGCTTTCGGCATTTTCATCTGTATCAGATTTGGAGCGTCCAAACAGGACGAACAGGAACGGCACCAGTGTGCACAGCAGCGCAACCGGCATCATCGGGAGCGAAGGGACTGCGCTGAGAACCACGCTGGAAAGCGAGGAACTGAAATACAGGAAAGGATACAGGAAAAACAGGAACACCAGCAGCGGCGAGGCGCCTGTGATCTGCTCCAGCACGATCACCACGAGCGAGATCGCAACGCCGATGGCGGCAGAGGCAAAGAGCGTTTTGTACGGCAGCTTGTGCATCACAAAAAAGCCGATGACAAAGAACAAAACCACTGCCAGCCCATTGAACAGGCTCGCAAACAGATCAATATGCTCCGCATAGGCGCGGCCAAACAGCTGGGGAAGGATCAGCATTTGCAGGACGGCTGTGGCAAAGCCGCAGAGAAAGGTCCATGTCGGCACGCGCATGATCGGTTTTTTGAAAAAATCCATTGTATCCCGCCTTTTTTCTTTCAGTGTAACATGGCGCGGGCGCGCCGTCAAATCAAAACCGTGTAAGGCGCAGCTCTACTTTGCCAGCTCGTACATGGCCGCCGCAATAATTTCCGCGTTCTGCAGCAGGCGCTCGATCTCCATATATTCGTCCGGCTTGTGCTCGCGCACCTCGTCGCCCGGGAAGATCGGGCCGAACGCGACCAGGCCCGGCATGGATTTGGCGTAGGTCCCGCCGCCGATGCACTTCAGCGCGGCCGTTTCACCGGTCTCGGCCTCGTATACCTGGGACAGCTTGCGGATCAGCTCGCTTTCGGGCGGGACGTAGAGCGCCGCGTCGTGGTGCATCTGCGTTTCGTCAAAGCCGCCGAGGGAAAAGGCGCGCGCCATGCGGGGATAGACTTCGTCATAGGTCTTGGTGACCGGGTAGCGGATGGAGAAGGTGAGCGAGAGCGTCTCATCCGCAAAGGACGCAACGCCGAGGTTGACCGTCAGGTCGCCGGAGAGCTCGTCGCGCATGGCAAGGCCGAGCGACTCGCCGCGCGTCTCCATGCCGATGCGCTCGGCAAGAAAGGCCATACAGTCGGCCAGCTCGCCCTCGAGCGGGAGCTGCGCGAGCGCCTGCGCCAGACGGCCGATCGCGTTCTCACCCTGCTCGGGCGTGGAGCCGTGCGCGGATACGCCCTGCGCCTCCACGCGGATGCCGCCCTCGATCGGGGTGACCGTCACTTTGTCCGCGGCGATCCTACCCGCGGCTTCCGCCGGACAGGCAAGCTCCGCGGCCGCGCAGGCGGGGGAGACGTTGCAGGCCGAGCCGCCCTCGAAGCGCGTCAGGCGGTAGGCGCCGCTCTGGTGCAGGCGGCGGGCAAAGGTGCCGTTTAAGATGCCCTTTTCGCCGTTGATGATCGGGTATTCGCCGTCCGGCGTGAAGCCCATGACCGGCTTCTCACCGTCGTGTTCGCGGTACCACGCCATATCCCCGCAGCCGGTCTCCTCGTTCGTGCCGAACAGGACGCGAATGCGGCGCGCGGGCGTGAAGCCTGCGTCTTTGAGCGCCGCGAGCGCGTAGACCGCGGCAACCACCGGGCCTTTGTCGTCCATCGCGCCTCGGCCGTAGATGCGGCCGTTTTTGACCTCGCCCGAGAAGGGTTCGGACTCAGTCCAGCCGTCGCCCGCGGGCACGACGTCCAGATGGCCGAGGACGGCGATCATCTCCTCGCCCTCGCCGTATTCGCACCAGCCGACCCGGTGATCCATGTTGTGCGTGCGGAAGCCCAGACGCTCGCACAGCGCGAGCGCCTCGTCCAGACAGCGCGCAACCTCGCGCCCGTAGGGCGCGTTTTCCGCGGGCGTGCCCTCGACGCTCGGGATGCGGATGAGCGCGGCAAGGCTTTCGATGAGTTCGTCTGCGTGTGCGCGGAGATAGGGTTTGCAGTCCATTTGAAATCCTCCTTAATCGGTTGCGGTTTGTTCCATATCACGGGTTTCGCTGCGGTGCAGCACAAAATGGTTTTTGCGGAAGGTGATCAGCCCGTCGCGCTGCATTTTGCCCAGCTCGGCCGACAGCGCGCTGCGGTCGGCGTTCAGGTAATCTGCAAGCTGCTGCCGGTCGAACGGGATGTCGAACGCATCGCTGCCGCTCTGCACCGCCTGCGCGGACAGGTAGGACAGCAGCCGCCCGCGCAGCGACTTGGGCGTGGTGTGGAAAATCTTGCGCGTCAGGGTCAGGTTCTTGCGCGCGGCGACGTCCAGCAGGCTGCGCACCAGCGTATCGTGGTCTTTGTTTTCGTGCGGGGCGGGCGCAAGCAGCTGCGACGCGGGCAGGAACAGCACCTCGCTCGGCTCGGCGGCGACCGCGCTGACCATCATCGGCGTGTCCGGCACGCAGGCGTAGACCTCCGCGAACACCGCGCCCGGGGGGAGGTGGTCGAGGATGGATTTGTTGCCCCATGCGTCGTCCCGCTCAATGGTGACGCTGCCGGACAGCACGATGCACAGTGCGTGCGCGATGTCGCCCACGCGGTAGATGGGCTGGCCCTTGGTAAAGCGCTTTTCGTATGCGCCCAGGCTGTGCAGCAGGGCGGGGATGCGCGCGGCCGGGATGCCCGCGAACAGGCCGCAGCCCGACAGGATCGACAGGTTCATATTTCCTCCTGTTTCGTTGTTATGACAACATACGGTTCGCTTTCAGTATAGTAAGATCAAAGCACAAAGTCAAGACCACGGAGGGAACGAAAATGATCCGCAAAATTATAGAAATCAATGAAGAAAAGTGCAACGGCTGCGGCCTGTGCGCGTCCGCGTGCCACGAGGGCGCAATCGGCATGGTAAACGGCAAGGCGAAGCTGCTGCGCGACGATTACTGCGACGGTCTGGGCAACTGCCTGCCGGTCTGCCCGACCGGGGCGATCACCTTTGTCGAGCGCGAGGCCGCGGCCTACGACGAGGCGGCGGTACAGGCAAACCTGCGCGCGAAGGCGCAGCAGGAGCCGACGGCCTGCGGCTGCCCGGGCAGTCAGGCAAAGGCGCTGCACCGCACGCCGGCCGCCCAGCCGGCGGCAGCTCCGGCGGTCTCCGAGCTGCGCCAGTGGCCGGTGCAGATCAAGCTGGTGCCGGTGAACGCGCCGTATTTTGACGGCGCGCACCTGCTCGTCACCGCGGACTGCACGGCCTACGCCTATGCGGACTTCCACCGGGATTTTATCCGGAACAAGATCACGCTGATCGGCTGCCCCAAGCTGGACGAGGGCGATTACAGCGAAAAGCTGACCGAGATCATCCGGCGGAACGAGATCAAGAGCGTGACCGTTGTGCGCATGGAGGTGCCCTGCTGCGGCGGCATCGAGCACGCGGTGCGCACCGCCCTGCAGAACAGCGGCAAGTTCCTGCCGTGGCAGGTGGTGACGGTCTCGACCGACGGGCGCATCCTTGAGCCGTAACGAAAAAGGTGGTATAATGGCAACGCTATGATACCACCTTTTTTGATGGGGGATACTGATATGAATACGCTGACCATTGTCCACGATTTCCTGCGGCGGCAGGTCAAACCGGGCGCGTTCTGCATCGACGCCACAGCGGGCAAGGGCCGCGATACCGCGCTGCTGTGCCGCCTGGCCGGCGAACAGGGCCGGGTGCTGGCGTTTGATATCCAGCAGGAAGCAGTCCGCCAGACGCGCGCGCTGCTGGAAAACGAGGGCCTGCGCGCCGAGGTCGTGCTGGACAGCCATGACAACATGGCGCAGTATGCCGCGCCCGGCACGGTGGACTGCATTGTGTTCAACTTCGGCCGCCTGCCGGGCGGCGACCCGCAGATCTTCACGACCGCGGAGACCTCTCTCAAGGCGATCGACGCAGGGCTGCACCTGCTGCGGCCGGGCGGCGTGATGGCGCTCGCGCTGTATTACGGCAAGGAAAACGGCTACACCGAGCGCGACGCGATCCTTGCGCACCTGAAAACGCTGGACGACCGCGCGTACACCGTGCTCTCCTGCGACTGGCTCAACCGGAAGAACGATCCGCCGCTGCCGATTTTTATCTGGAAAGAATAACAATGGTATGGTATACTCTTTCCGAAGGAGGGGATGCACAATGGCATGGTGCCCCAAATGCAGAAAAGAATACCCGGAAGGCGTGACCGAATGCGCGGACTGCAATGAGCCGCTGGTCGAAGCGCTGCCGGACGAGCCGGATACCGCCCCGCAGGGAGAAGCGGAAGCTGACGCAGAGGATGCGGTGCAGATCGAAAACCCCATCGCGGTTTATGCAGCGGAGCAGCGCATGGA